>DUAA01000252.1 GCA_012961055.1 Nitrospinaceae bacterium | reverse complement strand
TCAAAGGCCTGGGGAGATTCGGCAAATGCTGTGGGAAGGTGTTGATTTAGAGTCAAAAGAATGGCGGCCTTATGTCTCCAAAACCGATTTTTATCATACCGTACCGTTAAGCAAGCAAGCCATAGCGATTTTGGAAGCCATTAAACCGATAACAAGTCATGGGCAATATGTTTTCCCCTCCAGTCGAGGTAATGGGCGGCCTATGTCCGCCAACACGATCCGTACGGCATTACAAACATTAGGTTATGACGGTGATGTGATGACCGCACACGGGTTTAGATGAACAAGGCTGGAGCCCCGATGCGATTGAAAGGCAACTGGCTCACGCGCCACGAGATCACGTGCGCGCAGCGTATAACCGTGCCCAATATTTGGATGAACGTAGGCGGATGATGCAAGCCTGGGCAGATTATCTTTATGGGCTTAAACAGGGGGCGGAAGTGATTTATTTCAGACAAAAAGCAAGTTAATCGTTAAGTTTTACAAGCTTAATTTATTACATATAAGGAATTTAAACTAAAACGAAAAAGGAATGAATATGAAAGAATCTTGGGAAAATGATAGCTGTGAACAAGTTAGGGCTCTTTATCAAAGCTATACAGTTCCTCAAGCGGCTATGCTTTGGTGCGGTGTACCGTCAAAGGAAGTAGATCATCATTTAAAATTCGCCAAGCCCACATCTGAAGCAAGTTCATATGGCCAGCATGTTTTAAAACATCCGTATATTCCTTGTTTAGAGGCCAGATGCCGTGCGATACATGATGCAATTATTAATAATGAGCTTAAAGTTGGTCGAGATGGAGGCAATACATTTTTTATAAAGGAACAACACATTGCCTTTCCCCGGCGAACAGTAAAAAGCGTTGATTTAAAAGAGTGGATTGCCTCGAAGTTTTCCGATGAGAAACCTGTGTTTTTGTTTAGTGAGATAGAACGGAATACCCATCCAGCTATTAACGCCGAATCATTCCGTGCTTTACAAGTTGATCTTATTGCAAAAACCACTCAAGTTGAAAACATCACCAAGGCGCTTGAAAACATGACCAAGGAGCGTGATGCAGTATCTGGTGAACGAGACTCATTAAAGGGGATGGTAGATGGCCACACTAAAGAAAAAGAATTAGAAAAACTTGATGCACCAACGGAACGAGCCGAAAAAACATACCTAAATATTATTGGTGGCTTAGTAGATGTAATGTTAGGCAAGTCACTTGGCGGTCAAAAACATTCAGTTTTTCAGAATGGAGCCGCTATTGTTGCCGCATTGCTAGCTCATCACGGGGATAAACCAGGAATTTCACAACGTACATTGGACGGGAAGCTTGCAGCCGCAAATCGGAGTTTATCCGAAAGCTAATTATTTACTGCAACTGCAGTGAATGTTACTGCAACTGCAGTGAATTACAAAATAGATGCAGATAGTATGTCACCACCTTAACTTGAACTTGGATGGAGATATATTTATATGTACAAACTACCTGAAGGCTATCTACGCATAAACCAAATCGTCGGTGACCCGAAAGCCGAACCGCCTATTCCTGCCATTATTCCCGTTGGTAAGTCGACCTGGTGGCAGGGTGTCAAAGACGGGCGTTATCCACAGTCGGTGAAACTTGGGCCACGCACGACCGCCTGGCGCATTGAAGACATTCGCACCTTAATGGAAGCCATGGATAAGGGGGTGTAAATGACAGGCAATAAAAAAGCCGCCGGGGTTTACAGACCCCTAACGACTTCAGAATTATTCAGCACTTTGTATTTTACACGCATTTATTACCCCAAGAAAGTCATCGTTTATCGAATAGCTCCGTGGCTTTTTTTGATGGGGGTGCTACATGGTTAATCCGACTGAGGATTTTAAAATGACTATATCTACCTACGGTCTGCAACCGCCAGATGTAATAATCCCAGGCGATCTACAACGCTTTCCTGGTCAGGATAAAAAACGAGGGAATAATGCGGGCTGGTGCAGGTTGTTTGAAGATTTACGGGGCG
>DUAA01000251.1 GCA_012961055.1 Nitrospinaceae bacterium | reverse complement strand
TTAAAAAAGGATGACGGCAATACAAACACCCCAGACAATACATAGTTTCCCAGGTTATTTCCCTTGGGTTTTTCAATAATTTTAGTGATTTCCATACGGGCATTCAGGAACACATTGCCAAACATTTGATTGGAAGGAGGCAGGCAAATAGATGCAACCGGACATTTAAAGGCATGAAAAGATTGTTGAACTTTAATGAAAATATTTTCTGCCGTCAAAGTATCTCCATACAAAAGCAGGAAATACTCACCGGGTGATATTTTATTTTTAACCTGCAACACCGCATCTCCAATACCCATCTTGCGCTTTTGCTCGACATAATGCAGGTTCAACCCGTTATGGTCTTGTTCTTGAAGCCGTTCGATCAACTTTTCTGATTTGTGTCCAACCACCACAAAGATGTCGTTAATTCCAGCATTTTTCAACAAGGCAAAGGTATTATCTAGCAAAGTTCGTCCAGCAACCCCAATCATAGAGATGGGTCGGGTTTCTGAAAAAGGGCTAATATCGGACCCTTCACCTGCGGCAAGGATTATGGCTTTCATTTGAGAAAGTCCTGATTAGGAAGGATAAAGTTAGTTACGAAGGCCCGCGGTGTTCACCAAGCAGTCGTACCGCCCGGCTTAAATCATCCGGGGAATTGATTCCCAGTATCTCGTTCGCGTCTTTCGTCTGAATTGCTCGAACAGAATACCTATTTCGCACTAGATATTCTATCGTATCGGTTAAATAATATTCTTTCTGAACATTATCAGTGCCCACATGCCCTAAAGCCTTAAAAAACAATCTATTGTCAAAACAATATACTCCAGAGTTAAATTCGTCAACTTTTTTCTCGGCCTCTGAGGCATCTTTGACTTCCACAATTTTTAATACAGATCCATCATTTTCACGAATGATCCGACCAAAATCATGACTCTCGCTACTTTTCAAGGTTAACACGGTACATTTTGCGGAACTACTTTTATGTTCGTCGATCATTCGCAAAATGGTTTCATGCCGAATCAATGGCATATCTCCACACAACACCAAAACCGATCCTTCAAAGTTTTTCAGTAATGGCTGGACTTGCTGTGCAGCATGGCCGGTGCCTAGCTGTTCACTTTGAACTACAAACTCAACCTCCCGGCCAGCAAATGCTTCTTTGACTTGGTCGGCCTGATGTCCCACAACGACTATTGTACGAACAGGGTTTAACTTGGAGGAAAGATCAAGAACATAATGAAGAAGAGGATGTCCCTCCAGAGGAAGAAGAACTTTAGCAAGAGAAGATTGCATGCGGGTTCCCTTGCCCGCTGCTAAAATGATGACCGCTAGGTCTTGTTGTTGCATTGAATCTTATATTCAACAATTTTTTTTCTCAAAGTATTGCGGTTGATCCCCAAAATATTCGCGGCTTTGGTCTGATTGCCTTTAGTTTCCTTTAATACAAGTTGAACAAGCGGTTTTTCAATGCCTCCCATGACTAATTCATGCAGATGCCCACTATTTGCATTATCCATCGCACCAACATATTTCTGGACAGACCTATCCAGCCATTTCTCTAGGAAATTTTTAACTTGCTTTTCCGTTTGTTGCATATCAGGAGAGTTCACTACAGCCTCCTCCTCAATTACTGATTGACCCGAATTTGTGGATCCTATCAAACTCAACAGAACTGGTCAAGCATGGCCTTGTAAGCTTTTTAAAACCATGCAATTACAAGTTGCTTCTACTCCAGCGCCTAGTCTAAGATGGGGTGAAAACTATCAAAAATTTTAGAACACTATTCACGCCATGAAAATTGCCTGCCTTACATTGGGATGCCGAACAAATCAGCACGATACAGCAGAAATGCAGACCCTGCTTGAACAAGAGGGCTTCTCTATCATTAACAGTAAAGAAAAAGCTGATGTTTATGTCATCAATACCTGTACCGTGACACAACGTAGTGATTACAGTTCCCGCCTTGCGGTTAAAAAGTCTCTGGAGATCAATCCCGATGCTCTGGTCGTGTTTACC
>DUAA01000250.1 GCA_012961055.1 Nitrospinaceae bacterium | reverse complement strand
AAAATATGTTTACATTGAAAAATTGAATCAATTATCTTTAACCTCAGCATATGCCTTCAGCATCTTGTTCATTAACTCGATGTGTTGATTGTCATTGAGTTGTCCAGTTTCAGAAACCTTGTTCCATAACTTTCCGTTAGACATCTCTCGGTGACACCCCATACACAATCCAGTACGTTCCATCGCATCACGAATTTCTTTTGTAAGTGACCTAGACAGAGGCCAATGAGTTCCAACTGTTTGTACCTGTTGTCCTTCCTTTATGATTGTTGACCAGTCAAAATCCATTGCCTCTATTTTAGGAATCTGAATTTGAGTACGTCTGGGGATAGTTTTTCCTGTTTTTTGATTAGTTAGCTCTTCAAAAATGTCTTCTAAATAACGTGTCTGGAAAACACCACCTGCAATCCCATATCCCATTGTCTTTGGATTATTATGACAACTTTCACAGGTCCTAGCCTTTCTCTGAGCAGAGTGTGGTTGAACTGGAGCCATATCTAAACTTGTAGGCGTTCTATCCTGTCCCAATTCTAATTTTTCATCTTCTGAAAAGGCTACCTGATTCAGTGCGATAGTTTTCCCATTCCTGTCAATTACAGTGAATACTACTTGACAACCTGGCATTAGAGGAGTGACCCGACCCTCCCCATTTATTCCCAATACAGGTTCCTCCCAACGCGTATAAGAACGAGACTCAAAAACTTTTCCTGGACTCTTCTTTCCGTGAGTACCTAATGGAGATTCGATGGTTTGTCCATTCAAAAAACGCTCTGTGCCACTCTTGATCCAGTCTGAGTCCTGATAAGGTTTTCCTTCCTTATCTTTGCCATAGTTGACTTGAACGTGGCACCCATAACATTGTGGAACCCATGATGAGTGGCATGCATAACACTCAAGATTTTTTGCATGTATTTTGACTTTTTCCATAGCAACCATTGCATTGGGACTTTTCCAGGATTTTTCCTTTGCAATTTTTTTAAGTATGGGAACTTTAAAATCATTACCTGTGGCTGAATGAAGAATTACATCTTCACCCTTCTTAACAACATTGCCAAAAGGATTGCCACGAGTTGTAAGCAGGTAACCGTCATGTTTCTGATAACTCGTTGCAAATGCGCTGGTTTGAGGCAATGCTTCTTCAGAAAGTCCCCTTGATTTAGAAGAAAGTTCTCTACCAAATTCTTCTGAAAATCCTAATGGAAGCTCCCATGGATACTTTCCCGGAGTGCCATGACAATCCTGACATTCGATTTCAACCTGGGCCAGGGTTGTACCAAAGATGTTGCCGTCACCATGCATATCAATTGTAGTGTGACAGTCTTGACACAACATACCGCCTTTAGGATTTTCGGGACGAGAAGCAATTTGATGATGAAGATCGTCTGAAATAAACAGATATCTTTTTGTGTGTAGTTTTGGCTGTTTATTACCACTTTCATTAAATGGTGTACCATATTCAAATTCCATCAAACCCTGGTAAGTAACTCCAATCCTCTTTCCACGATTATGGCAAGAGTTACAGGTTTCTACTGGAATTCCTGAATACTCGTGCCCTGAAACTTCTACCTTTGCTTTTCTGGTTCCTTGTATTCTATGAACAAGTAGATGCCCTCTTTCTTCTTTATTTATGGTGGGATCTCCACCCTCATAAAATCCCTCATTGCTGTAAGGGATATGACACGCCGAACAACCCATTCCTCTGTAGTCTCCGCGCTTTTCACGTCCCTTAACACCAACATGGCAACGTTGACATTGCTGTCTCTGGTATGTGAAACCAGCCAACTTTGGATTTTTCTCAATTTCTTCGGTGGTAGGTAAGGGGATTTGGGAAAGCTTAGTAGGAAATTGATCTGGATGTAATTCTGTCATTGCAATCATATACTTTTTATACGCTTTTGTTCCAACCATAGGTTCTGATCCATCTTTATCTTCAATGTCATAGTTACCCCAAGGAACTTTGTGATTCTGAACCTCTTCAATACCCCATGTGTGCAGGTTACCT
>DUAA01000249.1:1682-2005 GCA_012961055.1 Nitrospinaceae bacterium | reverse complement strand
CGCCATTGGACGGGTCGGGTGTTTGTTTGGTGGATGCTGCTACGGAACTGTCTGTGACTTACCATGGGCTATTTCCTACCCCGAAGGATCATTTCTACACTTGCTTCAGGTATCTCAGGGCATCATACCGGAAACAGCTATTAGATCGTTGGCGGTCCACCCCACACCTATCTATGAGATCATTTTCAATCTTGGATTATTTGCTTTCTTTTATACGAAGCGCGGCACCTATAAAGTACGAGGTTCCATGTTCAGGCTTTACCTGGCGGTTTATGGATCATTTCGACTTTTGGAAGAATTTATTCGGGGCGATTCGCCCCCGG
>DUAA01000249.1:0-1629 GCA_012961055.1 Nitrospinaceae bacterium | reverse complement strand
CCTGTACAAATTTTATTGCTGGTTGCTGTGGTTTATTTTGGTCGGCAATTTTACAACAATGAGCTAAAGAAAAATATTGTTGGGGCTGTGGGTTGATTAAACATGGTGGTGGTTGGCCCGCCATTTGGTACACCCTAAAGATGGGCCGAAAAGTAGGTTTCCGCAACATGTGGAAGGCGCTCTCTTCGAAAAACACCTGTAAAACCTGTGCCCTGGGAATGGGTGGTCAGGCTGGCGGCATGCGCAATGAACAGAACCATTGGCCGGAAGTATGTAAAAAATCCATCCAGGCCATGGCAGCAGATATGCAGGGCGCTATTCAGCCGGAATTCTTCAAGCGTTTATCCATTGATCAACTCCGACAATTTTCTCCCCGGGATCTGGAGCATGCGGGCCGCATTACAACTCCTCTTCTTCTCGCGCCGGGCGATACGCATTACAAACCTGTGAGCTGGGGTGATGCATTCAGCCGCATAGAATCAAAGCTCAAAAGAACCGACCCTGATCGATCTTTCTTTTATTTTAGCGGGCGCTCTTCAAACGAAGCGGGATTTCTGCTCCAGCTCTTTGCGCGCATATACGGAACCAATCATATCAATAATTGCTCTTTTTATTGCCACCAGGCCAGCGGTGTGGGGCTCACGGGCTCCCTGGGTACAGGCACAGCCACCATCGAACTGAATGGGCTGGACCATTGTGATCTTTTTTTCCTGATCGGTGCAAATCCAAGCTCCAACCATCCTCGCCTTTTGACTAAACTAAAAAATATCCGCAAGCGCGGCGGGAAGGTAATTGTGATTAATCCCGTAGTGGAAAAAGGACTGGTTGAATTTCGGGTACCGTCTGACCCCATGAGTCTGTTGTTTGGCTCCAAAATTGCATCAGATTATGTGCAGGTTCGCCCCGGTGGCGACCTTGCTCTTTTTAGTGGATTGGCAAAAATGCTCTTAGAAGAAGGTGCTGGTGATCAGTTGTTTATTGCTGCGGCAACCGAGGGGTTTGAACATTTTAAGGAAAACATACAAGAATTAAGTTGGGATGATATTGAGTTGGGTTCGGGGATATCACGACAAGAAATTGAATCCATAGGGCAGCAATATATACAGGCTAAAAATGTGGTTTTTAGTTGGTGTATGGGCATCACCCATCACGCCCACGGAACCGCCAGCGTTCAGTCCATTGTTAATTTGGCCCTGCTTCGTGGTATGGTTGGTAAAAAGTTTTCCGGTCTTCTGCCTATTCGTGGTCATTCCAATGTTCAGGGCATGGGATCTATGGCCGTAACGCCAACCCTGAAAAAAGCGGTGTTTGACCGAATGACAGAGGAAGGCGTTTCTGTTCCAGCAACAAGGGGCTACGACACACTGGCCTGCATCCAGGCGGCACAAAACAGTGATATGGATTTTGCATTTTGTCTCGGTGGAAACCTTTACGGCTCTAATCCAGATTCGTCAGCAACAACCGATGCATTTTCTAAAATAGACACTGTTGTCTATGCCAGCACCACCTTAAATACGGGGCACGCCTGGGGCACGGGAAAAGAAACAATTATTCTCCCTGTCCTGGCCCGAGACGAAGAAAAGCAAAGCACCACCCAGGAATCTATGTTCAGCTTTGTGCGGCTGAGCG
>DUAA01000248.1:7688-11846 GCA_012961055.1 Nitrospinaceae bacterium | reverse complement strand
GAATTGAAGCCACTCTATTGCTTACGATAGACGGCACAAGGGCAGCTTCCAATGGCATAAAAAATCCCGTCGTACTTTGAACAACCCTTACTGAGGATCTCGGGGTTTTGCTTGAATAGAATCACCAGACCTTGATGGTTATTCCCATTACTATGGCGATTTTACAGCACTTAAATAATCCCTTCATCCTTCATTGTGCAGGCTATAACAACTTTTTCAGGGAAGACTAACATAGTGAAGAGGGCCACCCATCTATGTGAAGTTGGTGGGTTGTTGCCCGGTTAAATGCGCGGGAATGAATTTTAAAATGAGTGATATGCTTAAATATATGAAGATGAAATTTTTGGAGTTTGGACTTTGATTGCGTATGCTAAGACGTAATGTGAATGACGGAGTGATTTGGAGAACAATAATGAATAACCCAAATAAAGGAAAAGATCATAAAAAAGAGGAGTCTGTCGGAAAGGGAGAAGAAAAAGAGAATACTCCAAATGAAAACAAGCCTTCAGGCTTGGCAGAACGCAAAGGTCAGCGCCCGGCGTTTCCTTTTAAAAGAAAGCCCATTTAGTAGGCATTTTTTTTCATTTATAGTGAGTGATACATGGCCTATCCAGGATTTTCGACTTTGGAATGTCCTTCCCGCTACAAAGAAAGGCCCCTTTGCGTGCTAGATTATTTCCGTAGAACCGGGGAGTTTTGGATTTCATCCATCGGGATTGGTGCTCACTAGGTAGCCCTGATGATCCGACTCATGAAGTGGTGGTGCAGGCTATTGTTTAATCGGTGAAAAATGGCATCGATGTTCCGGATAGGGCTATTAATTATTGCAGGGAAAGAGGAGGAAAAAGTGTTGGCCTGGCTTGAGGACAACTTATCAAGGCCTGGGAGGTCTGCCGTGATGAATATTTATTGGAGACAAATGTGGTTTTCTTTCGCAATCACTGGGTGGCCCCATAGGTGCTAAACGATTTGGCAAGAATGTGAAAGGAGCCGTGATGGATGATCTGGTGGCTGGTTGCTCGGCTCGTAGAGCTTTGCAGCTTACCCGTAGTGCGCCGGGACTAGTTACCGTATTGATTGGCATTAAACAACCCAACTATGTTCGGCAGAACCTTGAATTGTGCAAACGACCTCTCCTTGAAATGAAATAATCTCAAGCCTTGTTTAAAAAATATTAAACTCGCAAAAACTGGATCATAAAAAATGAAAGATTGCCCTTGTGGTTCCAATTTCCCATTTACTGACTGTTGCGGTCCGCTGGTCCGGGGAACCGGGTTCCCGGATACGGCGGAGGATTTAATGCGATCACGTTATACCGCCTTTGCTCAGAAAAACTGGGAATACCTGGTAATTACCAGTCATCCTGAAGAAAAAAAAGAAATGGCCAAACTGGGTCCGGCTCTGGTTGATGACGGGGTAGTTTGGAAAAAACTGGAAATCCTTGATATTCGAGCCGGGGGTCAGAATGACTCTGAAGGCCAGGTCAATTTTGTTGCTCACTTTGTGAAGGATGGCTTAGATCAAACCCTGCGAGAGTCCTCACGTTTTTACAAGGTCAATGGCCGTTGGGTATATAGCCGCAAGGACTCCACTTTGCCTCCTGTATCAGGTTCAACCGAGGAAAAATCTAAAACCTTTGTCCGAAATGAACCTAAAGTTGGCAGAAACGATCCCTGTCCCTGTGGGAGTAGAAAAAAATATAAAAAATGTTGTGGCTAATTTAGGATGATCAAGATGCTTAAAATGCTTGTTTCTCTCACCCAGAGACCAGGTTAGAGAAAGAATTTTGTTAATATAGACCATAAAAAAGCCATCATTCCTCTTGGAGAATATTCGAGAAACCATTTCTTCAATAGATACACTGGTCCCTTGCAAGCAGCACGTTAAATAGCTCCTTTCTATTAATATGTTTTTGTTTTGCCTGCTTTGTAATAGGGAACACTCAAATCCTTGATGGGTCTCCGTTAGAGGATAAATTTTCGGGGTTTCTCCACATATAATAAGGGCAACGGGGGTGTCAAAATTCCGCAGACCAATTTTGTCCTATAATTAAACTTCCTTCAGGATAGTACCTTGTTGTTGGTATGTAATGTTTTTTGACGGCCTAGTTATAGGGAAAATTATATGGCAATAAATTGATACCCTTTTTCCGCCTCTATTTTAGCTGTCTTCTGAAAACTCTCTCGAATTTAAAAATATGGAAAAACTAGAAAGACTAACTTTGCTTTCAATAATTGTTGTGCAATCGAGATATGATTTTCAGCTGTTTGAAAATTAAAGAGTTGTTGGTATTTGGTTGAGTGTAGGAGTCATTTTTACATACATTGAAATTTGGGGCTTCAGAGGTATGAAACACTTTTAACATTTAATTCACACGCACCATCCCCAAAAGCACTTGAATTTGTATGCTTTATTATTGGCCTGAGGTGAAATTTATTTACAAGGCAATGTGTAAAAAAATATCAGGGGTTATACCCATTGGATTGTAGAAAAGTTGTCATATCTGACGGAAGAGGAGAGAAGAATGATAAATTTAAGCCTGTGACCGGATGTTTTAGCTGTAGCCGATGGGCATGTAAAGCTTGTCTTTCCATTTGATGGTGGGTAGATTTTCCACCATAAAGATTATCTCCGATTACGGGGTGGTGGATAGATGCCATATGGACGCGGATTTGATGGGTTCTCCCGGTTTTGGGCATCAACCGAACGTAGGACCAAATTTCGGACCGGTGTATGACCTGGTATTCGGTATAAGCTTCCCGACCATTTAAGGCTCGAATGTCCATTTTCTTACGATGTTTTTTATGGCGACCAATGGAGTCATGGATAGAATCCTTATCCTTTTTAACATTGCCTTTTACTATTGCGAGGTATTCCTTATAAATTTTGCGTTCTTTAAATTGTTCTACCAGAGTTTTGTGGGCGGGCTCACTTTTGGCAACGATTATCAGGCCGGAGGTATCCTTGTCCAGCCGATGGACAATGCCAGGGCGCTCGACACCCCCAATTCCTGCAAGATCCTTACAATGATGTAGTAAGGCATTGACCAGAGTCCCGGAAGAATGTCCCGGTGCAGGATGAATCACCATGCCTGCTGGTTTATCCACTGCAATTAAATGCTCGTCTTCAAAAATAATATCCAAAGGAATGGGTTCAGGAGAAGCGTCGAGAGTCACCAGAGCAGGTACTTGGATAGTTATCCGGTCTCCAAGTCGGACTTTGTATCCAGCAGGTCGGTTTGATCCGTTAACCGTTACAAGGCCTTCAGTAATCAGCTTTTTCAACCGCGATCGGCTGATCTCAGTTTGCTGGGCAGAAAGAAAAACATCAAGCCGTTCCCGGCTTGAATCATCAGAAGTTACTTCGAATTCGTATTGTTTCATTTACGTTGCCAGGCACTACCAGCCGTGGAAGAATTTAGCAAAGGATCATTCAGCCGGTAAAATTATTTATTGCCAGAAAAAATCATTGCTAGTTGCCACCGGTGGGTACGTCCGGGTTATTTTTCCAAGAGGCGGGGCATCAGTTCGACCAAGTTGCACGGTTTATGCGTGCTATCCATCTGGTGAACTAGAATCTGGTCCCATCCGTCTTTACAGGCACCGGTTGATCCAGGCAAGGCGAAAAGAAAAGTTCCATTAGCAACTCCTGCCGTGCAACGTGATTGCAGGCTGGATGTGCGGATGGTTTCATAACTCAACATGCGAAACAATTCGCCAAACCCGGGGATCGATTTTTCATACAATTCTTCGAATGCTTCGGGAGTGATGTCACGTCCGGTTACACCCGTTCCCCCTGTCGCGATGACCACATCGACATCGGCACTGGCGATCCACTTTTTTAATTGTTCCTGAACTAAGGCGATTTCATCTTTGATAATTTTTTTCTCAACCATTTGATGTCCTGCACCTTGAATTCGGTCTACCAGTACCTGACCCGATTTATCATCCGCTTCTGTTCGAGTATCAGATATGGTTAGCACCGCGATATTCACACATTTTTTTTCGCTCATGATGTTTTTCTGGTCTCCTGTTGCAAAATAAAATTTATATGAGAAATTCTGATAGGATTTTGCTAAAAACCAAACTGATTTTGAGTGGATTTTAAAAGGAATTTGAAGTTTAATGGCTCCTTTCAACTAGTATAACATAAGGCGGA
>DUAA01000248.1:0-7678 GCA_012961055.1 Nitrospinaceae bacterium | reverse complement strand
TAAAAATGCCGACAGCCATTGTGACAGGGGGGGCGATCCGCATTGGTCGGGCGATGGCTCTGCACCTAGCTGGTAAAGGATTCGACATAGCCCTGCTTTACCATAGCTCATCAACAGCTAGCGAAGAAACTATTCAGAGTATCCGGTCGAATGGGGTCCAGTGCCGGGGTTACTCGGAAGACTTGCGAAAATTGGATGAGGCGTTCATCGAAAAAATTTTTCAGGATTTCGATAATGTAGAGCTACTGATCAATTCCGCCGCCAACTTTATTCAGGAAAATATAGAACAGACACAATTAAAAACCCTGGTCGATACCCTCAACCTTAACCTCATGTTTCCTTATCTGTTGATGCGCGAATATAAGCGCAAGGTCAATAAAGGGTTGATCATAAATATTCTCGATGAGCGGGTAGAAAAAACCATCCCCACCTTCGCGGCATATTCTGTCAGCAAGGTGGCATTGAAACATTTAACGGAACTGGCAGCAGTAGAATGGGGGCAAACGATTCGAGTCAATGGCATCGCTCCAGGGCTCATTCTCTCCCCTCAAGGCGGTCCACCCGATTATCTGGAAAGGGCCGCTAAAAAAGTGCCCGCCCGTACCCACGGAAATATTGAAAACCTTCTCCAGGCCCTAGATTATTTGATGGAAAACCAATTTGTTAACGGTGAAACTCTGTTTGTAGATGGCGGTTCCTTCCTCCGCTAGACGTGGAGACGATTAGTGGCAGCTTTTTACTACTAGCAATCCACACTCTAAGCCTAATGAGTCGTTGTCAATTTTCTCCCACAGGAATGGATGGCGAGAAAGGAGTCGTATATGTTTTGCTGTTATTGCTAGTTGGCTCCACGCCTAAAGGTTGCCCCTACGGCTAGCAGTTGGTATGCTTGGGGTCAGGTTTCGTCCACCGATAAAAAATTAAGGAGATTAAAATGAACAAAGCATTTTTCACGATTCCATTGATCCTTATGGGAATCTTGCTAGTATTTTCTTCGACCGTTACTGCCCATGAAGGCGAGAGTCATGATAAAGGCATGTATGAAGAAGGCAGTGGTGGTTCTTCGATGCACGAGATGGGTAGTAAATCCGAAGGCACGGCCCATGAATATAAGGGTGAACATGGTGGCGATCATTCTAAGGAATATTACGAAAAGAAATACGGCAAATATGATCATGAAAAAAAAGGAATGATGAATGAAGGCAGTGGCATGAAAGACGAAGCCATGAAAATGAAAGAAATGGAACATAAACGCATGGAAGAAGGAAGCAAAATGTAACCACTCGGCGTGGGCTCAGTTGTCGATAATCTAATTACAAACCTTCTTATTGAGTATTCAGCGGTAGATTTTAATTCTTAGTAAAGTCAAACTATGTAATGAGACGCTCTTCTGTTTATAGGAGGGTTTTATTACCACGCTTTTAGCGAAGTGCTCATTTTGGGTATGAAGACTAATTTTAAATGCACAGAGGCTGGAGGGGGAGGAAGTTATGTGCTTATCTTTTATCTTTGCCTATCCATGTTCGTTTATGGTCAATGATTTTTTGTGTACTCAATCGGATCCTTCACTCCAGCGTCTTGAAATCCCTTCAGACGCAGGTAGCAACTGTCGCAGGCACCGCAAGCTATCCCTTTATTTCCGGGGTTGTAGCAGCTATGGGTCATGCCATAATCCACTCCTAGTTCCACTCCTTTTTGGATAATTTCGCCCTTGCTAAGTTTGATTAGTGGGCTATGGATTTTTATTTTGTTTTTTCCTTCTACTCCGGCTTTAGTGGCGAGGTTGGCAAGCGTTTCGAATGCGGTGATAAATTTTGGTCGACAATCGGGGTAGCCGCTGTAATCGACGGCGTTGACACCAATATAAATATCGCTGGCGTCTTTTACTTCCGCATAAGCCAAACAGAATGAGAGGAAAATGGTGTTACGCGCGGGAACATAGGTAACGGGAATTTCTATGTTTACCTGATTGCGGTGGGTGGGAACTGCGATCGAATCGGTCAATGCTGAGCCACCGAACTGGCGAAGATCAATTCTAATTATTTGATGGTCAACGGTGCCAAAATTTTTGGCAATATCCCGAGCCCGGTCCAATTCCACGCGGTGGCGTTGTCCGTAGTCGAAAGTGAGGGCGAAAAGCTCGAACCCTTCCATTTTTGCCATGGCCAGGGTGGTCGTGGAATCTAGTCCACCGCTTAATAAAACAACTGCTCGCATAAGAGTTTCCCTGCTATTTTGGTATTCCGGTCTGGGCGGTAAGGATGTTCCCTAATACCCTTGTGATTTAAAGGTTCTTATTATATACTACCTTGTTTAAAATAAACCTAATAGCACCTTTAAATTTAAAGGGTTTAGTTCATAATACATGTTCGATAATTTATCGGATCGTCTGGAAACGATCTACAAAAAATTAAAGGGCCGCGGAGTTCTTAAAGAGGCTGATGTAGATGAGGCCTTGCTCGAAATTCGAGTTGCTTTGATCGAGGCGGATGTCAATTTACCGGTTATCAAGGGCTTTATTGCGCAGGTTCGGGAAAAAGCTGTGGGTCAGGAGGTTCTAAAAAGCCTGACGCCAGGGCACCAAATGGTCAAGATTGTCAACGATGACTTGATCCATTTGCTAGGTGATGAATTTGTTGATATTGAGTTTGCTACAAAACCGCCTACTGTTATATTGATGGCGGGTTTACAGGGGTCGGGAAAAACTACCACTGTAGGTAAACTGGCCAAACGGTTTAAAGAGAAAGGCAAAAGCTGTCTTCTCGTTCCAGCCGATGTTTACCGCCCGGCGGCGATTGAGCAGTTGCGGGTTTTAGGTCAGGATATTGGCGTGGATGTGTTTGATGCCGAGGGCGAAAGTGACCCTGTAGTCATTTGTAAAAGGGCTCTGGATGAAGCCCTCAACAGAATGAGTCATGTGGTGTTGATCGATACTGCAGGCCGTCAGCAGGTCGATGATGACTTGATGGATGAGTTGAGACGCATCAAGGAAGCAGTTCAGCCACACGAAGTATTGTTTGTAGCGGATGCGATGATGGGTCAGCAGTCTGCCGATATTGCGAAAACGTTTAATGATGTTATCGGGATTGATGGCGTGGTTTTGACCAAGATGGATGGGGATGCACGTGGAGGCGCGGCGTTCTCTATCAAGAGGGTAACCGGCAAACCCATTCGCTTTGTCGGAATGGGGGAAAAGCTTGATGCGCTTGAGCCGTTTCATCCGGACCGGATTGTGTCTCGTATTTTGGGCATGGGCGATGTCATGTCCCTGGTCGAAAAAGCGGAACAGAATTTTGAGCTGGAGGAACAGGAAAAGTTACAGAAAAAAATTAAGACCAATGCTTTCACTTTGGAGGATTTTCGCGATCAGTTGAAGCAGGTCCAGAAGATGGGGTCTATGGAGCAGTTGTTGGGGATGATCCCCGGTGCCGGGAAAATGATGAAAGGCGTGAAGGTTGATGACAACGCTTTTGTGCAAGTGGAAGCGATCATTAACTCCATGACTGCTGCGGAACGCAGAAAACATAACATCATCAATGCCAGTAGAAAACGCAGGATAGCTCGGGGAAGTGGTACCCGGGTGAACGATGTTAACAAGCTGTTGAAGCAGTTTGTGCAAATGCAGAAAATGATGAAAAAGATTTCCCGTGGAGGTGGACTCAATTTTGGCAGTTTAATGGGGGGGCGTGGCATGCCAGGAGGTCGATTCTTTTAATAAGATTTTCTAATGCTGGATTACTGGAGGCACCGGAAGTGCTGGCAGGGACTTGGTGATCTTAGGTGTTGAGTTCTAAATTGTTGATTAATTTTTTGTGGTAGTTATATTCCTTGAAGGGGTATGGGTGCCATATACACTGGGCTTGGCCCGTAACTAGGAGGATGTAAATTGGCAGTTGTAATACGGTTGACTCGGAGAGGAGCAAAAAAGAAACCCTTTTACCGGATTGTTGCGGCAGATTCTCGCATGCCAAGAGATGGGAGGTTTCTTGAAATTCTAGGAACTTATGATCCTTTAAATGATGCTGAGGGTTGTAAGGTTGACGCGGAAAAGGCAATGGCTTGGATTAAAAAAGGTGCCAAGCCAAGTAAAACCGTGGGCACTCTTTTCAAAAAGGCAGGGGTAGGGGTTTAGTTCCAAAAAAATTATTTTCAATACTGTGTGATTCATTGAATGCGTGAGTCTTGGGTTAAGCTCGCTTCTCTCTGGTTAGGAACTCGTTTCCTGTGAACTTAGGAGGGGGTCGTGAAAAATCTCATATTGACGATGGTTAAAGCTCTAGTGGATAGGCCTGATGAAGTGGACTTGCAGGAAGTGGAAGGTGAAAAAACTACGGTGTTGGAGTTGAGGGTCGCGAAAGAAGATTTAGGCAAGGTGATAGGCAAGCAGGGGAAAACCGCCAAGGCCATGCGCACCATTTTGAACGCGACCGCAACAAAATTAAAGAGACGGGTAGTACTGGAAATTATTGAATAATATGGATTGGATTCCGGTGGGTAAATTAGCCCGAACTCATGGTCTGAAGGGGGAACTGAAGTTTTACCCCTATGATCCGGAAAGTTTTGAGTTTGAGGACAGGCAAGCCATCCGGCTGGATGGGTCCGAAAAAATATTAAAGGTTCAATCGATTCGTGGAGCAAATCTACCCTGTATCATTAAGTTTGAGGGTATTGATGCTATTGAATCGGCTAAGCCCCTGACTGGGCAGGAAATTCTTGCTAAACGTGAAGATTTTCAAGCTTTGCCGGAAGGGGAATATTATCGGTTTGAGATCAAAGGTCTTGAGGTCTTCGATGATGAGGGCCGTTCTTATGGAGTCATTGAAGATATCATTCCTACGGGAAGCAATGATGTGTATGTGGTGCGAAATAGGGATCGGGAGTGGATGCTCCCCATGATTGATTCGGTGGTCAAGTCCATTGACTTGAAAACAGGTAAACTGATATTTCATTGCATTGAGGGATTGTTTGAGGACACTCCGGTTTGACATTGTCAGCATATTTCCGGGGATGTTTGAATCTCCTTTTGGGGATAGTATTATTCAGCGGGCTCGGGAAGAAGGATTGTTGGACCTCCGGGTTCATGACTTACGCGAATTCAGCCTGAATAAACATAAGAAGGTGGATGACAGTCCCTTCGGTGGCGGGGTAGGGATGGTCATGAATGTTGAGCCTTTTGCCCGTGCAATTGCAGAGGTTAAAAAGGAAGTTCCTGAAACCCGGACGCTGCTGTTGTCCCCGGGAGGCCGGCCCTTCGATCAGGAAAAAGCCTGGGAGCTCTCTCGCTTGCCGAGTCTGACTCTGATTTGCGGTCGTTACGAAGGTATTGACGAGCGGGTGCGACAGCATTTTGTCGATGAAGAAATTTCCATTGGCGATTATGTTTTAACAGGCGGAGAGATTCCCGCGATGGTACTGGTTGAAGCTGTATCGAGATTGTTGCCGGGGGTGTTAGGTGATCCGGATTCGATAGTGGAGGAATCTTTTGCCGGAAATTTACTGGAATATCCGCAATACACCCGGCCTCAGGATTATCAGGGAATGAAGGTCCCAGAGGTTTTGGTTTCTGGTGACCATAAAAAAATACGTGCCTGGCAAAAGGCGGAAGCTTTAAAAAAAACCGAGCGGGTCCGACCTGACCTGCTTAAAAAAAATAGACGGTCTTGATACAGGATAGTATTGGAAGAAGCACGGTATTCAAATATTCATCTGGCGCTGGTTCATTTTCCCGTTTATAACAAACCGGGGGATGTGGTTGTTTCATCCGTTACCACTTTGGATGTGCATGATATTTCGCGTGTATGCCGGACGTTTGGGGTCGGTACTTTTTATGTTGTTACGCCTTTGGAGACCCAGCAGAAATTGGTGGAACGATTGGTTGGCCATTGGCTTAAAGGACATGGGGCCGAATACAATCCGACTCGGAAGGAAGCGCTGCAGAGTACTAGAGTCATTAAAAGCCTGGAAGATGTAGTGGCTGAGATGACTGAACAATACGGGAAGAATCCCCGTGTAGTGGTGACAGGTGCCAAACAAGTGCCAAACAGTATAGGATTTTCTGATTTAAAGAAACAATTGTGTGATGAGGATCCCATGCTTTTGGTTTTTGGCACCGGTTGGGGCTTGGAAAAAAACCTGATCCTTAAAGCCGACTATGTGCTTGAGCCCATTGAAGGTAACAGTGGGTTTAATCATTTGCCGGTACGAGGAGCAATAGCAATTATATTAGATCGCTTGTTGGGCAGGGGCAGATCTTGGTAGGATTTTTTAATCGATATCGAAAATAACTAATGACGTAAGATGTATTTCCCAAGGAGAGAGGTTCATGAATTTAGTAGATCAAATTGAAGCAAAAGAAATGAAAAAGGACGTGACTGATGTTCATATTGGTGACACCGTCAAGGTGCATATGCGCATCGTTGAGGGAGAGAAAGAACGTATTCAGGTGATCGAAGGTGTGGTCATTAAAATGCGTGGTGGCGGGGCTCGGAAGACCCTGACAGTACGAAAAATTTCTTTTGGTATCGGTGTGGAACGCATTTTCCCGTTTCATTCCCCTCGTGTCGAAAAAATTGAAGTCCTCAGACGTGCCAAGGTGCGTCAGGCTAAACTATATTACCTGCGCGAACTGCGTGGTAAAGCGGCCCGCTTAAAAGAACTCAAAGCACCACGGCCTACAACGAAGGTCAAAAAGGTCAAGTCCCGTGGTAAAAAAGCCAAAGCTGCTAAAGCTGCTAAAGCTGCTGCGAATAACTCCTGAGTCGGCGTAACCGTTGGTGGCGACTAGCCCTGATATTATTCTGTAGCCTTCGTGTTCCGAAGGGATAACTAGTTTTATTTGCTAGTAGAGAGAATTCTGGGCTTAGAGAGCTCTTACCCAATGCCTCCCATGCTAAGGGGCTTTAAAGGGTGAGAATGCTTCTACCGAAACGCCGGGAACGGCTTTGGATTTTTGTGGGCTGTTTTTTGGTGCAGGCAGGTTGAATGTTTCGCCTAGGCCGTGTTTCAGCTTAATATTCTGGTAACTGTATTTGGCGCGTGAAAGGTAGGCTTTCAATCCTTTAATCCGGGTATTGTCAGCAGGATGGGTGGAAGCCCATTCGGGAGGTGCCTTATCTCCTTTTACTGAACTGAACCGTTGCCAGAACCGGATGGCCTCATCGGGGTCGTACCCGGCTTTAGCCATATAGACTAGCCCAATCTGGTCGGCTTCTCCTTCATCACCACGGCTGAAAGGCAGTTTAATTCCGTATAAGATTCCCAACCCTAAGGCGCTCATAATAATATTTCGTTGAGTGTTATTTTTTAGGCTAATGCTGGTGCTCATCATGGCCCCGGTAAGTAGAAGCTGTTGCGACATTCTTTGGGCTCCATGTCGTGCGATAACATGGGCAATTTCGTGACTTAATACAGTGGCTAACCCTGCTTCGTTTTTGCAAACTTCCAGCATGCCGGTATACACCGCGACCTTGCCGCCGGGTAGAGCAAAAGCATTTTTATCTTTCGACTCAATAAGCCTGAACTCCCAATCTAAGTTGGGCATGTCACTGACCCTGGTGATCCTACGACCCACACGTCTGAGAACTTGGTTTAGATGGATATTTTCTGAGTCTTTTTGGTCTTTAAGGGCCTGCTTGTACGCCTGTTTGCCAAATGCAATTTCCTGCGACATGGGTATAAG
>DUAA01000247.1 GCA_012961055.1 Nitrospinaceae bacterium | reverse complement strand
AAACACCAGACACAACGATAATCCCTTGGGCTTTAAGAGCACGCAAGCCTTTGCCTCTGACCAAGGGATTGGGGTCTTTCATTCCAACAAATACTCTTTTAACACCTGCCTGAATAATCGCATCGGTACAAGGAGGCGTCCGACCAAAATGGCAACACGGCTCCAGATTGATATAAAGGTCTGCTGATCGGGCTTTATCGCCTGCTCGCCTTAGAGCTACTACTTCAGCATGAGGATGACCGGCCCGCGAATGATACCCTTCTCCAATAATTTTTTCCCGCTTGACCACAACAGCCCCCACCATAGGATTTGGGCTGGTTCTGCCACGCGCTCTTTGGGCAAGTTCAAGTGCCCTTCGCATAAAAAGGATTTGTTTATCTTCTATCAAAGGATGGCTTTAGTTCTGGTAATAAAAATTTCTTTACGTTTTTATCCTAGTTTTTTAAGGAAAACTGACTTTAAAGATCATCCATATCGTCCCGATCAATCTCAGTAAATTGAGGAGCTTCGACACAACGCAGTCCTACAGCCAAATGCCGCTCAGAGGGATCAAAGGAGTTCCTGAAGACACATTTAGCATGAACTAGATAGTTCATCCATGACCCACCCCGAACAATCCTCTGAGTGGAATGCATAGAGGCGTTTTTCTGCATGCACCATTCCCAGACATTGCCTGCCATATCAAAGCACCCATAGGGAGACATACCTTGGTCCAATTCTAGAACCGAGTTGGTCTGGCAAGCCATAAAATCACAGGTGTTAGCAAACCCCTTTTCATAGCCCATCGGTTCTCCCCAAGGATAAGTTTTGCCATCTGTTCCACGGGCTGCCTTTTCCCATTCCTGTTCACTGGGCAATCGTAAACCCAGCCACAGGGAAAAAACAATTGCCTCATAATAGTTAATGCCAATAACAGGTTGATCTTCATCAAAAGAGTAACGGGGGAACCTGTTCTGATGCTGCGGATCAAACAACTGATATAAAGCATTGGTTGCTGGATATTTCATAATCGAAAACTCTTTCAGGATAACCTGATCCTCCTCATCCACCTCATCCTGATAAATGAATTGACCTTCAGGGATGGTCACCCTCTCTCCAAATTTTTTAAGGGTTGCTCTACCTACTTTATCCAACTCGGTAACCTCGCTTAAAAAACCTTTAAGGGCATTCAGTTTCTTCAGAGGTTCAAAGTCAAAATTATCCAGTAAACGGTGAAAAATTAATCCATTCTTTGAAAGAATCAGTTCCAGCACACTGAATATAATTCTGCTATCCCTATGTTCTCGTTTTAATAAACGAACCAGCAAGTTTTCCAAATACTCGGCGTCATTGTACTTGAGCACATCTTCGACACGCACCTTGCGAAACTGGGAAAACTGGGGTAGTGTTTCCCGGCACTGGTATTTCAGCAGTTGTCTTACCAACAGGTCTTGCTCTTTCGGCAGGTCACCTACCTCTGCCAGCGAGTTTCCCGCTAGCATAACTGCTCCCTCTTCAATCAATATATCGAACAACTCTTTTCCTGAAACACCTCCAGCCAAAAATCTAATGGCCTCATGCCATTTCACATTTCCACAGTTGGCACGGACAACTTCTCTCCACGATTTGTTATTTTGCAAATACCGAGCAGACAAAAACTCCTGAAATGAAGGGTGGCAATACTCCCATCGACGATTCGTTTGCTGCAAAATGCCCTTCCACCAAGGAGCTAAACTTCCTTCTTGCAAAAGAAATTTCTTTCCCTCAATGATAGATTTCTCATAACCTGGATCGACATCAAGAAAACGTTGGGGGCACCCCTCTATATGCAATTGATATGATATTTCAGAAAGCTCATCGAGGCAGTTATCAACCCAACTTTCATCAGCAGAAGGGTTGGCCGACTTCAACTTCAAATGGAACCAAGAGGAATAAATCTCCATCCTGTTTTTTAATCCATCTAGAATTTCATTTTTGGAAAGCTCACGAATCACGCTTAATAAAATGGGAACGTCCATTAGTTCCGGAGTGAACAGGGCAAGATCTTTTACCTTCAGGTTTTTGGCAGCTTCACCCAGATAAGCAGCACTATCCTTAGGCTCAATTTTCTGAAAAGACATTTGAAATGCCGCGCCCTCGCCACGTTTAATGACAGCATCTGTGGATAAAGACCCGAAACTGAACCCCTGACTGGCAAGCAATACAAAATTACTGCGAAACGCATTTTCATCCAAAAAAGATTCCATAAAAAACTGAAAACGATCCTGAGTATGAAGTTGGTCAAAGCCGTCTAAAAGAAGCATGCACTTGCTATATCTAAAAATGGCATGGATCGTACTTTCAAGAAGCCCTATATCCAAAGTTAAATCAGAGTCGTCTTCTAGCTCAAGCAGGATCACGTCCATAATTTCCTGAACTATGCCAGCAAGGAATTGGTCAAACCGGCCTCCTTCAGGCAGGTTCCCTAAATGAAAATACACCGGCAAAGAATAAATCGCATGAGCGGATTTCAGCAAAAGCGTTTCCTGATAGCATTTCAGGAATGTGGTTTTACCTATTCCAGTTCCGGCATCAAGCATGATTTTCAACCTATCAAGCTCAAGTAAGTCTTCATTGATATTTCTTGGAGCAGGAAACACCTGTTCAAGTAGACTTTGTCTGTGCATCACCGGGTTGACATCCAACAAAACAACTGGGATTAGGGTTTTAGCTCTTCTCCCTTTGCCTAGAGAGTCATCCAAATAATGGGAAACCCTTTTCAACTGGTGCTTCCTATAGGTCTCGACAACCCATTCAATCGACTCTTCTGGTCGCTCTGGTGCAAGGGGAACGCTTTCCCCATCAAAACCAGGAATTAGTTCTTCCGCATCACTCATTATTGACCACCGTAATAAGACCAACGACTTTTATGTCTAGCCATTTGCATTTGTTGTTAAATTAAAATGAGTAATTCAGGCCTCTTATCAGCCTTCCAATAATTTTAAAGGGACGTGCTAAGGCTAACCTTAATTACATGTTGCCTTGATCCAATACTATCATATTGCCCACTAAAGCCCCCACCAATGATCCCCTTAAAAGGTGAAATTCCCTTAAAATTTTTTCGACCGTGGCACTTGTTTTCTTAGAATTCAATATTGCCGTTTATATTTACGGGGCCAACCTTCCTACCCACCCCAGTGTACTTTATGAAACCTACGTTCTCATTCCTTACGGAATTGTTAGCGGTCCTTTCAACTCTTTTACGACAATATATACCTCCCTGTTTTTGCATACCGAAATCGGACATCTTGGAGGAAACATGTTAAACCTCTGGATTTTTGGAAACAATATTGAAAGCGTTGTAGGAAAACTTCACTTCACCCTTTTTTATTTTCTTTGTGGGACTATTGCGGCCCTAGGGCATATCACCACTGATATTAGCTTCCAAATTCCCATGGTCGGTGCCAGTGAGGCAATACCGATAACACTCGAAACTTAACTGAAATTATTCCCTCTTGCTCGGATCAAAACATTTATTTTTCTAGGATTTTTTTGGACCGTCACTCGAATTCCAACCATTATCTTACCGTTTATATGGATCGACTTACGAATTATGAAATAGTGTATTAGCCAGTACAGGCGGAATAGCCTGGTTTGCTCACATCGGAAGCTTTATTACTGAAATTCTTCTCATTCTGCCGTTCAAACACATTCGTTAGCTATTAAATCTTTAGCGGGCAACGATGGTAACCAGCATCACTACTATTAATGCCACGAAAAAAACCCATATCACTATGAACACTTTCGAGTTCATACTTGGGTATTCAGGTTGAAGCGATTTCTGGCAATGTGGACAAACCGAGACTGCCAAGGAAATCTCTTTTTTACAGAAAGGACAAGTCTCCATTTTATTCTTAAGCTCCTAATTCACCTTGAATTTTTAATCGCACCAGGTTCAAAGCGGCCTGTGCGGATCGTTCTTTATTTCGGACTCGGTCATACCTGAAAATAAACTTACGGCAATAGGTGCCCGCTCTGTCATGTACTGCAATATAGGTCAAACCAACCGGTTTGAGATCAGTGCCTCCCATCGGCCCAGCAATCCCTGTCACAGAAACCCCCACATCTGCTCCAGTGATGCGACAAACTCCCCGGGCCATGGCCTGAGCAACAGGATCGCTGACTGCGCCAAACTCTTCAATCAACTTCGGATCCACTCCGAGACGTTTTATTTTGGCATCGTTAGTATAAACAACGAAACCTTCCATATAATAATCAGAACTTCCGGGAACTTGGGTTAGACGATGGCCAATCAATCCGCCCGTGCAAGACTCAGCCGTAGCTAGAGTTAATGATTTTTCTCTCAACAATTCGCCGACCCGCTCCTCCAGCATTTCCTCATCCTTCCCGTAAACATAATGAGTCAAACATTTCGCCAGAAAACTTTGTACCTCATCCAGACAAGATTCTCCTTCCTCTTTAGACCCTGCCAAAGTAGAAATACGAATCCGCACTCCTAAATGAGACGGCAATGAAGCTATCGTTGCTTTCCCCTGGAATGATTCAACCGATCCTACTTTTTCCCACAAATCCGCTTCAGTAAGGCCAGTGGTTTTTATCAAACGATGCAGAAAAACCTTACTATTATTCCTGGCCATTTCCGGAGCAACATACTTTTCAAACAAATATCGCATTTCCAGGGGAACTCCAGGGAGGGAAAACAAAATACTGTTACCCTTAAGCATTTTAAATCCTGGAGCGGTTCCTTTTTCGTTATAGAGGATTTCTGCTTTCTCAGGCACATCACACTGGGTTTTCACACTATCAGGAACCTGGCGACCGCGGACCTGAAACATTTTTTCCAGCATTCCAGCTACTTTAGGATCTTTTTTCAAACCACACTCAAAGACACTAAGAAGAACAGACTTGGTGATGTCGTCATGCGTGGCTCCCAACCCTCCAGTCAGAACAACCCAGTCTGCACGCTGTAGTGCGAGTTTTATACAATCCTCAATGACAGAAGCCGAGTCACCTACAGTGGTTATGCGAGAAACCTGTACCCCAAGTTCATGGATACGTTTTCCCAAAAATTGTGAGTTGCTATCCAGAATCAGACCACTGACAACTTCATCTCCAATCACCACCAATTCAGCAGAAGGCGCTTTAGAGTTACCAAATATCATGTGACACCAAAGTTAAATAGAAAACAAGTATAAAGCATTCTACAACTCAAGAGGATCAAGTACGAGAAAATGGGGGAATTTTTGTGATTTTTCAGCGACCAGGAAGAAACTATATTACTCTCTTATCGCGCGATTTATAAAGTCTCACTCAAACTTTCTCGATAGAAATTTAACCGTATGCAACACTTTTTAAAACCTGACCCCAAAAAAATGGTTTTTCATGTTATTTAGAGTTGGCATATGAGCACAATCTGTGCACCTTTACCGGTTTATAATTTTTATGATTTCGAAATTCAAACAGCATCGATCGACCCTGACTTCTGAGGAAATCACGCAGAGAACCTATAAATGTGATTTATGGAGGGGAGGGTTTGAAGGGGTGTTATCTTCCGGCGCCCAAACATTCTGTCTGTTTATAGCCATCCGGTATTTTAATGCAGGGGAAATTATTAAATCCTTGATCGCCGCCGCCCCTTTTATGGGGATGTTTCTTTCTATCCTTTTATTACATTACGCATCCACCACAAACTGGGACAAGTCTACATGGGGTGCACTTCCTTCTATCGTTACAGGAGTATGTCTGCTTGTGGCAGCCTGGGCAGAATCCCTACACCTGTTCGCGGTTTTTGTGGTCATCGCATATATTTCCAGAAGCGCCTTGCTTCCCTTCATTACCGATATATATGGAGATAATTATCCCTCCGGCCAACATGCAAGGTTCTTCTCCAAATCATTACTCTTGTCGGTAGGCATAGCCGCACTATCCGGGCTCGTCGGATCTTCAATTCTTGAAAAAGATATCGCATACTATCCACTGATCTTTACCTTTCTGGGTTTCTGTGCCTTTTTCAAAGCTATAGCCATCTTTGGCATGCCTTCAAAAAAGGTGGATGAGAGTCCCCATGAAAATCCTTTTGGGAATATGAAATACGCCTGGCAAGACCGTTCCTTCGGATATGTTCTATTGACTTGGTTCATTATGGGTTTTGCCAATCTGTGGACTCTCCCTTTACGAGTAGATTATATTACCTCACCACAATGGGGTATTGAAGGGTCAGCCATTTTTGTAGCTATGATTATTACGGTGATCCCGGAAACGCTACGCATGCTGCTCATTCCATTCTGGGCAAGACTATTTGATAAAATGAACTTCGTA
Source organism: Nitrospinaceae bacterium (assembly GCA_012961055.1). Lineage (GTDB taxonomy): Bacteria > Nitrospinota > Nitrospinia > Nitrospinales > VA-1 > LS-NOB. Next base: position 5,594 of record DUAA01000247.1, on the reverse strand, counting down.
ATTCTTCGGATGATCCTGAATCTGTCGTTTGCCTCCGGTGTTCTACTGTTTTTCATCAGTACCAATCCTTGGATCATCGGGGCGGGTTCGGCTTTGATAGGCGTTGCCTTTGCCGGAGGTAGCATCGCTTGGAATCTGTGGGTCACCAAATATGCCCCTCCAGGAAGAACTGGCGCTTATATGTCGGTACATGTGAGTCTGACTGGTATCCGGGGCACATTGGGCCCTATGGTTGGCTATTGGGCCGTCGGCATAATCGGAGCTCAAAATATAGGCTTGCTTTCCTGCGGGATGATGATTCTGGCAACCCTAATGCTCATTCCGGAAATTCCGCACGGAAGAGGCAAAACAGCTTAACAATAACTCTTTTCCCTTTCATTTTACTTTGGTATGACATACGTAAGGTTTCTACAGGTTTGCACCATTTAATTAGAAAGAGTTTAAAAAAGACTCCCTGAAACGACTATCCATCATGGCAGTGAAAAATTTCAGCCTGAAAGACATCCAATTTCTTGCAGATAGTTATTCCAGGTCAGGCGATCAGGTAGCCGTTGTCTTATTTCAAACTATCCAAACATTTTACCCGCCCGGGAAAAACCCTGAGAATAGAGCTCCTATTGATCCTCTGGAAGTATTGAAGGAGCTGAAAAAAAAATCTATTTTACCCCCAGAAAATAAGGATCAAGGCCTATCTTGGTTGAACTCCCTACGGAAAAAGCTGAACCGTGAACTGTTCGATATCATATCAAGCCAGGGAAATCCTGCAGAACTGATTATAGGACCAGAATATACTTTTATCCAAGTTGTGTAGAATCCTTAAGCCATGACCGCATCACGAGTAAATGCCACAGCACCACAAAGAAAATTAAAAAATCTGAAATCACTTTCTAATCTACAGGAAGGACTGAAGTAGAAATTTGAATAACAACTGGAGCGATTAAATGAAAAAGAAGAACACACTAATATCCAGATGCGCAAGGTTCTACTAAGAAAAACAGCTCGAGAAACCAAGATCCAACTGGAGACGCTGAGAAGTGAAAGAAATAACTTTCTAATAGAAAATGAAGCGTCTCGTTACAGGCTCAATACAGGTTTCTCAAGAACAGACCAAGTATTCAGAACAAAATTCGATGAGATGACAGAGTTAATGGAGAAAAGACTCTTTATAAACGTAAAGAACAGGACTACAAATCACCCAATGGGGATTTCTATGACCTGAAACATAAAATTGTCCGAGGCGAAAGTATCATCACCCATTTCAAGTTGACCGCCCGCTAGGCTCAGAATATCTATTATAAAAATCTATTGCACCTCATCCCTGAAATTTAGAACAGTTTGCGATGATGAGTAGCTCCTTTCGCTTGATCCCTTCCAAAAAAGTTGTTATAAAAGTTTTACTAATTAAAACCCATTCCTGAACTGAGAGGCATTTGTTTTGAGCAAGACTTTAGTTGGCATTATCATGGGAAGCGATTCAGACTTTACAATAATGGAAGAAGCGAGCAAAGTGCTGGAGCAATTTGATGTAAATCATGAGGTGCTGGTTACTTCCGCTCACCGGTCGCCAGAGAGAACTCGGAACTACGTGCAAGGATCCAAGCGCCGCGGTATTCGAGTGATGATTGCTGGCGCAGGAGGTGCCGCACACCTCGCAGGCGTGGTTGCAGCAGAAACCCACCTTCCTGTCATTGGCGTACCAATCCCCTCAACGCCACTCAACGGTCTCGACTCGCTTTTATCAACGGCTCAAATGCCGGGAGGAATTCCAGTAGCTACCGTCAGTATCGGAAAACCCGGCGCCAAAAATGCAGGTCTGCTAGCCGTGCAGATCCTTGCCCTATCCGATGAAAAACTAGCAGCGAAGCTGATAAAATACAAAAAGGATCAGGCGAAGGCCGTATCACAAAAGAGCAAAAAACTAAAAACCAATCATGCCTCAAATTTTAAAGGTTGACTCAAGCACAGAAGATGTTTCTGCAATAGCTCGAAAAGTTCTTTTTGCGGGGGGGGTACTTGCGTTTCCCACAGATACTTTTTATGGGTTGGGAGTAGACCCTTTCAATCAGGCAGCCGTCAACAAACTCTTCAAACTTAAAAACCGTGAAAAAAATAAACCGCTTATTCTATTAATAAGCTCCAAAGAAGAGTTGAAAGCGCTAGTAAAAGAAATCACTCCGGCACATGCCACTTTAATGCAAAAGTTCTGGCCAGGCCCGTTGACCCTACTTTTTGAACCCAATCCAGTTGTTCCTCAAAATGTTTTGGCAGGATCAAACCGGATAGGAATCAGGCAACCTGGAAATGCACTAACCCAAAAACTGATTTCAGCATTAGGTCAGGCAATCACCGCCCCCAGCGCAAATATTTCAGGGGAAAACCCACCCACTACAGCACAACAGGTTCACAACTCTTTTGGAAGTTGTTTAGACTTAATCATTGATGGTGGAACCTGTCAGGGAGGAAAACCTTCGACTCTTGTTGATGCAGTGGAGATGCCGGTTCAACTTATCCGAGAGGGTTCTATCCCATTTTCCGAAATAGAATCGGCAATTGAGAAAAACATCTCCCACCCCGAGGTATTGAGATGATTTATGGTACCGGTCTTGACATCATCGCAATCAAACGGATTAAACAGTCTTTGGAAAAATATTCTCCCCGCTTTGAAGAAAAAGTTTTCACCAACACTGAAATCGATTACTGTCAATCTCAGGCGGATCCCGGAAAACATTTTGCAGCTCGGTTTGCTGTTAAAGAGGCCGTGTCTAAAAGTCTGGGAACCGGCATCAGTGCCGAGATAGGGTTTAAGGACATTGAAGTGGTCAATCAAGCATCAGGAAAACCTATCATCAAAATGAAGGGCCGAGGCAAAGAGCTGTTTGAAAAATTAAACCTTAAGTCCATCCATATTTCTATTTCGCATGAGCGAAAATATGCTATAGCTCACGCCATTGCCGAACAGTAACCCCAGCAAGAACTCAAACCTTTGAAACAGACCCAGCATTATTTGGAGTACATTTTTTTCAAATTACTGCAATTGCTAGTGCAACCCATCCCCCGGAATATGTTGGTGACAATGGGTAGGGCAATAGGCAGTTGGGCATTTCTCTATTCAGGAAAACGCAAACAGTCTGCGAAAATCAATCTGGATATTATTTTTAAAGATTCAAAATCCGCCGATGAAAAAAACAAGATCATCAAGAAATCATTTCAAAACCTGGCCGTTTCAGCTTTGCAATGCCTTTGGGCTACCCATGATACTAAAAACCGAGTTCAACAGCTGATCGAAGGGGAACCTGCGGGTCTAGATGTTTTGCGCGAGTGCTTGAAAAAGAACAAGGGTATATTTTTTCTAACTGCACATTTTGGAAACTGGGAAATCATGGGTTTGTTTCACGGTTATTTAGGCACCTGTCCACTGTCATCTATTGTTCGAAGGTTGGACAACCCCTACTTAGATAAATCAACAAAGGAATTTCGCACTCTATCCGGAAACAAAATATTTTACCGTGACGAATCCCCTTTAAAAATCGTTAGAGAGCTTAAGAACAATGGTAGTGTCGCTGTAATGATGGATCAGAACACGGCCAAGGGCGGGATCTTTGTGGATTTTTTTGGTAAAAAGGCAGCGACACCCCGGTCCCTGGCCCTATTGAGTTATCGTTCCGGAACTCCTATCCTCCCCCTATTTTGTTACCCCACGGGTAAAGGAACCTATCGCATTGAATATGGACCAGAAATGAAGTTTGAAAAGACCGGCAACAAAGATTACGATATCCTGCAATGGACGCAACAATGTCAACTGTTTATCGAAAAAAATATTCGTGAAAATCCCGCATCATGGATGTGCGGTCATCGCCGCTGGAAAACACGCCCACCAAAAGAAACTAAAGTGTACTGAATTCCTCATCTATTCATGAAATGTTCTGCCTGTGAAAACGAATTACAAAAAATTGTAGTCGCAGGAATCACAGTTCACGCTTGTCTGGGAGAATGCGGCGGATTATGGTTCGACCGTTTCCAGTTCAATAAAATCAAGCTACTGCAGCCCGGCATTGGGAAATCGTTGGTGACAATTGAAAGAGCAGAAGGGGTAAAGTTTTATCGCGGAGCTGAGCACCCCTGCCCTGCCTGCAAAACCACTTTATTATATCGACATTTTTTCAACGCCGATTGGGATACAGAAATCGATCAGTGCTCTAAATGTAGGGGCTTCTGGATAGACCTTGCAGGACTAGCCAAACTGCAGACCCTGCCTGCAAATCAACGAAAACAGGCGGTTGAAAAATATTTCAATACCATTATAAATAAAAAACTGGTTGGAATGCGTTTTCGTCACGGTGATATGGCGGAACAGGCACTGATTTTGGAACAGATTTTTCTATTTCTTTGTCCTGATTATAATAGACCTAATAGGTGAGCTACTTGGTGAAGGAGCCGCGGCTTGAGAGATCACATCGCCTCAGTATTGAACCTGAAAGGCACTCCGCCAAAAATAAGGTTGATCCCTCGCGCTTGATAACGGACTGGGTTTCTCCTTTGAAATTTTTTCGGCTATTTCATTAATACATACACTAAACTTGGAAAAAGGGTACAGCTCCAAAAAAGCTTTTTGTTGCCGCACCGCCTTTGGCACATTTGTGTCGTGGAGAATATAGCCTAAGTATTCAAGAGAAACGCCAGCAAGGAATCGGTCTGTGACCGCTGTTAAATTACGATAAATCCCTTGCGCTTCTCGCTCAGAACTCACTGAATTGATAACCACTCTGAAATGCTTTTGGGCTTGATTCTTGTGAAGAATTTTAATCAAGGCATAAACATCGGTTAATGAAGTAGGTTCGGTTGTGGCGATGAGAATCGTTTCATGGGCTGCACTACAGAAAAAAGTGACATTGGAGGAAATGCCAGCACCAGTATCAAAAAAAAGAAAGTCATAGCCCTGACTAACATGATCTAGTTCATTTATGAGAACCATTTTCTTTTCTGGTTGTAACTGGGTCAATTCCTGCAAACCATTTCCGGCGGGAAGAATATGGATATCACCAGGCCCCTGAAGGATAATATCTTCCACACTTGCTTCTGCAGACAAAAGATGTCCAATGTGCTTTTGCGGAGTCAGACCTAAAAGGATATCTATATTGTTCAATCCCAAGTCGGCATCCACAATGAGCACCTTCTTACCTCGCTTAGACAAGGCATAAGCCAAGTTAGCAACGAAGTTGGTCTTGCCAACCCCACCTTTACCACTACTAACTGCTAAGACCCTCAGGTTTGATCTGCTCATCTTTCCGTATGTCATTCTTTTTAAAGTCGTTGCGTAACTACCTAAGTACATGCCTCGAGTCTTCAAGTTATCTTGAAATCAGCTAAAAATCAAACTTATTACCCGTTCAGGCCTTGCCTCTTCCAAGTCTTCGGCACCTGCTGAAATAACCTAACCTAAAATAGGGTATAGATTCCAACGACAAACATGATCTATGAAAACTAAATGCTAAATCTGGTATAAATAGTGGGGTCTGATCAATTTTATATGGGTGTTCATTGGGTATATATGCCAACAGTTAAATTAGAAGAAAATAATTTGAGTGCAGAATGGA
>DUAA01000246.1 GCA_012961055.1 Nitrospinaceae bacterium | reverse complement strand
TAAGAAATCATTTCTGTTGGAACAGAATGTGAGTTGAATCCTATCTGGATGTAAGCGATATCGTTGGTGAACAATTCATGAAACAAAATTTTTGTATCGCCATGGTGCTTTATCTCTAATGGATACTTTTCAATTTCTTTGGGAACATCTTCGATCTCTAAAGAGGGTAGCGTTGAAAGCGCCTCAGGGGAGTCAGGGGCTAATTGCAATTCCTGAAGTTTCTTGGTTTCCGCGATCAGTTGGTCAATATCATCAGAAGAGAGTTTTTGTTTAACCAACTTCAGAATTTTCCTTTCTTTCGCTTCCAATTTCTTGGCCAATCCTGGCTTGGGGACAGCCACCAGAATACTACGATGTTTATTCTCAATCAGAAAACGTATAATTAAATCTTCAAAGTATCCTTTGTGCATACGTTTTTTAATTTTCCGCATCACCTTCTCAAACCTGAGATGGGAAAAAGGATTTTTATCGTAAAGCCAGGAACCCAACGCCTGAATGTTATAGACAATGCCTTTCGGGAATCCACCAAAGTTACCTTCCCGCAGTCTGAAGTCTATGGAATTGACCGCCGAGCGAATCATATCTTCCTCTATCCCATTAGAGACAAGCCCATGAAGGGTTGAATCTATGAGAGCCAGCACTTCATCTTCCTTCTCCGGATCTGTACCTTTCAATCCGACGGCAAAGATTGTGTCTGCGCGATTGTCATCGAATCCCCCGCCAATCACTTCACTGCCCAGTTCAGAAGTGATGAGGGCTTTTCGTAAAGGAGATGCAGAAGTCCCAAGTAGAAGATGGCTCAATATACTAAACCCAAGACAATGTTCATGGTTGACCGCTTTGTCCAACTTGTAACCCACCAGGACAAAGGTTTTTTTCTCCAGCGATTCATGGCTAGAAATGGGATAGGTCAGGGTTTTTCTTTTTGCCTTTCTGAAAGATCTCTGATGAGGAACGGAAGTATCTACTTCCATACGTTCAAAATCCTTTAAGTATTGATCCTGCAAATACTTCAGGTAACTCAGGGTGTCGCCATCTCCATATAAAAATAATCTACTGTTGGAAGGGTGGTAGTGTTTTCTATGAAACGCCTTGAATTCCTCATACGACAAGTCGGGAATACTGACAGGGTCTCCCCCCGACTCAAAACCGTATGGGGTAGATGGAAATAATGAATGGGCCAACTGGCGGTCAATGCAACTTTCTGGACTGGAGAACTCGCCTTTCATCTCATTCAACACCACCCCTTTATAAACAATTTCATCTTCAGGATTATTCAGTTCATAGTGCCAGCCTTCTTGTTTAAAAGTTTCCTCGGAAATATTAGGATAAAAAACTGCATCAAGATAAACATTCATGAGGTTATAAAAATCTTTCTGATTGCGGCTGGCAACGGGATACATAGTTTTATCGGGAAAAGTCATCGCATTGAGAAAAGTCTGCAAACTACCTTTCATAAGTTCTACGAAAGGTTCCTTGACCGGGAAATTTTTAGAGCCGCAGAGTACACTGTGCTCAAGAATGTGGGCTATGCCCGTGTCATTCTCAGGAGGGGTCCTGAAAGTTGCGCTAAACACCTTATTATCATCATCGTTTTCAAGAACCAGTAATTCAGCTCCGGTGACATCATGCTCAAAAAAAAGACCGAGAGATTTTAGTTCGGTGATTTCCTCCTTCTTCGTCAACCTGAATCCGCTATAGCTTTTGTTGAGTTCAAATCCCATAAAATTCCCCACTCCCATTCAAAGTTACTCTTCTTACCCCTGACACTGGACTCAGAGATCGATAGCCACAAAGCAAGTAAATATCATTGGGCTTTTTAACACTTCCTTCCCTGTAACAAACAGGATAGCAAATTGTTAGATGCGTACATTCGGGAAACGTTCCAAAGCCATGCCAATTATTTAGCCTTGATATCCAAGCCAATGGGGCAGTGGTCTGAACCCATGATATCCGGTTGAATGAAAGAGTCTTTAACCTTGGTCATAAGTTTTTCGGTAACGAAAAAATAATCAATACGCCAACCAATATTC
>DUAA01000245.1 GCA_012961055.1 Nitrospinaceae bacterium | reverse complement strand
AGTTCCCAGTGCCGCATATTTTTCTGCACCTTCGTTAACAATATAAGGAACCACACAGAGGGTTTCGACATTGTTGACGACGGTCGGCTTGGCGTATAAACCTTCTACAGCCGGAAAAGGCGGTTTCATCCTCGGCTCCCCGCGTCCACCCTCCAGAGAATTCAGCAGAGCCGACTCCTCACCACAGATGTAGGCCCCGGCACCAAGATGGGTGTAAAGATCAAAATTGAACCCGCTACCTAGAATATTTTTACCCAAATAACCTTTGGCGTAAGCTTCTTCAATAGCCTTGTCCATGATAATGCTCAAATCATGGAATTCCCCGCGTAAATAAATGTACCCCGTTTCAACCCGGCAAGCGTATGAGCAAAGGATCATCCCTTCGATCAAACTATGTGGATTTTTAAGCAGGAGTTCCCGATCTTTACAGGTTCCCGGCTCCGATTCATCGGCGTTACAACAGAGATAGCGGGGAAAAACGTCCTTGGCAAGAAAGCTCCATTTTAATCCTGTTGGGAAACCCGCACCACCACGCCCACGCAAGCCAGAAGCCTTGACCATCGCAATAATTTCGCCCGGGTCCTGGGCAAAAGCTTTATTAAGGGCTTGATAACCACCTTGCTCTTCATAAACCTTCATAGTATGAAGGTCTTTCATATCAATATTTTTAAATAAAATTTGCGTCATCAGTCAGTCCAAAGAATCTAGAATTTGATCGATACGTTTCTCGGTCAAATTGCCATAAAAAGTGTCGTTGATCCGCATCATCGGGGCTCGCGTACAGTCTGCCAGGCATTCCTCCCGATGCAGGGTGAATTTCTCATCTACTGTCGTTTCACCCACTTTGATATTGAGTTTTTTGGCCGCGTGTTCAAGCAGTTTGTCACAACCGTTCAGTTGACAACTGATATTAATGCAGAAAAGGATCATGTATTTTCCAACCTTCTCCGTGTGGTACATCGTATAAAACGACATGACCGATTGCACAAAAGCCGGTGAGCAATCCAGTTTATTACTGATTGCAACCATGGCTTCAGGCGAAACTACATTCTCGGCCCGCTGGACCAGAGTCAACAATGGCAACATCGCCGACTTCTTAAAAGGATATTTGGCTAAAATGCCCTCAATCTCCTTCTCCTGCTTTTCAGAAAACACAAACCCTGACATCTACAATATCCTTTTGAAAAATCTTTCGCTTTAGCGGCTAACCCCTTGTACAGGGGACGCAACTAGTAAGGGTTAGGCCTCTTGCTTGCAAAAAAATTTATTACTCATTACCCATACTCAGCTAGGGCTAACGATCCACCTCACCCATTACGATATCGATACTACCAATGATGCCCACCACATCTGCGATATAACAACCCGACATCATTTGACACATTCCAGGAATTGCCAAGAACGAAGGAGCGCGAAGCTTAACTCTATAAGGCACATTAGAACCATCGCTGACGATATAAAATCCCACTTCACCTCTGGGTCCTTCGATGGGCACATAGGTTTCACCCTTTGGAACACTAATCCCCTCGGACACCAGTTTGAAATGATGAATTAACGCTTCCATACTAGTGTGCAAAGTATCCCGAGGTGGTAAAGAAACTTTATTATCTGGTGCTTTAAAATCTCCTGTGGGCAATTTTTCTATAGCCTGCTTAACGATCTCCCGACTCTGGCGCATTTCCTCAATACGCACCCGGTAACGGTCATAAATATCCCCGTTAGTTCGGGTGGGAATATCAAAGTTATATTTTTCATAACCGCTATAAGGTTGAGATTTGCGAATATCCCATTTCACCCCGGAAGCCCGAAGTGCAGGGCCACTCATGCTCCAATTGATAGCGTCCTCTCTCGACATCTCACCCACCCCCTGAGTTCGGTCTATCCAGATGGGGTTGTTCGTCAACAGCTTTTCATACTCGTCTACCTTAGCAGGGAAATAATCGATGAAATTTTGGATGCCATCCAGCCAGGGTCGCGTTGCATCTTTTGCCACACCGCCAATACGAATATAGCTAGTCATCATACGCACACCCGATATCTCTTCATTGAGATCAAGCACCATTTCACGCTCACGCCAGCAATACAGAAAAACCGTCATGGCTCCAATATCCAGAGCGTGGGTGCCCAACCAGACCAGGTGGCTGGCGATCCGCGCCAATTCGCACATGATCACCCGCAGGGTCTGAGCCCGCTCAGGGATTTCTACGCTAAGAAGTTTTTCTGTTGCCAGGCAAAAGGCCAGATTGTTGCCCGGGGGATTCAGATAATCCAACCGATCGGTCATCGGGATCACATGAACGTATCTTTTATTTTCAGAAGTTTTTTCGATACCGGTATGCAGATAACCGATCTCCGGTTCAGCAGTTCTCACCACCTCACCATCCATTTCAAGGATGACCCGGAAGACCCCGTGAGTACTCGGGTGTTGAGGACCCATATTCAGAGTCATCGTGTCTTTTTCGCGCTCCAGTAATCCCTGGTCAGTTATACTCACAAATCACCCTATCGAGTAGAAGGTTTCGATTTGACCAATTCACTTTTATAACCCCGGTTATAGGAGAAAGTGACAGGCTCTGTAGTCAAAGGATAATCTTTCCTAAGCGGGTGACCCACCCACTCTTTTGGCATAATCAGACGCTCCATTCTTGGATGCCCCTCGATATTTATCCCAAACATGTCGAACAGTTCTTGCTCAGGGTATAACGCACCTTTCCAGAGCCTCGACACAGTAGGTACGGAAGGATTTTCCTCCTCTATACCAACACGAATACGAATGGAATGCTGATGGTCAATGGAATAAAGAAAATATACCGCCTCAAAACGAGGTTCCCGCTCTTCAATGAGGTAATCCACGCCGCTCACATCAGACAGGTAATCAAACTTTAAGGAAGGGTCATCTTTAAGAAATGTCGCTACTTTTTGCAAGCAATCGGGAGCCACAAAAAGCACCGCATCGCCCTGAGGTAAAGCAGTATCCAGTATGAAATCGGGAAGGCCAACCTTTACTTGTTCAACAATTTCCTCACCTGTCATGCCACCCTCTTTTTAGCCTTATCAGTTCCCGCTTCGGCCATGATCTTTTCCTGCAGCTTGATCACGCCATAAAGCAGAGCTTCAGGCCCTGGAGGACATCCAGGAACATAAACATCTACCGGTACCACGCGGTCCACTCCTTGGACTATAGAATAATTATTGAAAACCCCGCCGCAGGAGGCACAAGCTCCCATGGACATCACCCATTTGGGTTCGGGCATCTGGTCATAGATCTGTTTCAGGATAGGCGCCATTTTCTGCGAAACCCGGCCCGACACGATCATCAGGTCTGCCTGTCGTGGAGAAGCCCGAAAAACCTCCGCTCCGAAACGTGCAGCATCCCAACGGGAATTAGCCATAGCCATCATTTCAATGGCACAACAGGCCAACCCAAAAGTCGCAGGCCACAGTGCATTCTTTTGCGCCCAACCCACAACCTTCCCCAGCTTGGTTGTCAAAACTGAATCATACAAGGACCCAGCATACTCACTACCCATCGCCTCGATGGCATCTTGCACATTCAGCTTAATATTATTTATTTCATCGCCAACTGTTTCGGCGGCATCTTCTATCAGTCCCATTCCAAACCTCCCCGTCCCCAAACATAGACGTACGCTATTGCCAGAATAACGATAAAAATGACCATTTCCACCAATCCGAACAATTTGAGTTCACCTAGAGCCACCGCCCAAGGGTACATGAACACTACTTCTATATCAAAAATGATGAAAAGCATGGCAATGGTCGCAAACCGCACAGGATAGCGGCCTTTTGCCTCTTCGGTAGGAACTATTCCGCACTCGTAAGGAAGCAATTTTTGCGGGCTTGGATTGCGTGGACCCAGTATCGTAGACAATGCCAGCAAAACACCGGCAACCACAATAGCAACAATCGCAAACAAAGAAATGTAGAAATATTCAACCATACAGGCTCTGGCAGTTAAAACGGAGAAACGAAAAAGCTACCCTAATTATATAGACTAAAAAACTACCCCAAACCATCACCCAACCAGTCAATTAGCCTTGCAACAATAACATGTTAGCACTCCCCCATATGGTCCGGGAAACAAGCGGATTATAGCAGTCTGCCCTACCCTGTCAATAACTGATTTATCAGTAGACACCAACAGTCCCCAGCCGGTCAATTTCAACAAAACCCTTTAAACAAAAGAGGTTAGAGAAAACAGGTGAACGGGCTCTAACAATAAGGATATCTCGCATTGTCTACAAGGTCACCCACCAAAAGGCATGAGGAATAAATTCCCTCCTTAAAATAAAGGAAAAATTTTACAGCGATAACAACCTAGGTAGCATTTTAATAGGGGTTACTTTTTACTAAGAATACTCGATATGCAGACGATAGATGAGGCCGGTAGGGTTATCGCCGGGTTCTTTGGCATCGGGCTTGGCGTAACTGATCAATTCAAAGCTGATCGTATTCTCTCCATCATGGACATACTGGTCGATGTCGATCAAAAATGGATCGGGATATTCCGCCCCTCCGTACTCTTGCCTGAGGCTAACAGAGTTTATGGAGATATGACAGGTGTCATCAGAGCGAAGCAGAATTTCGGCCCGACGAATGGAGCTATTATTAGGGAGATTGAACTTGAAACGGAATTTATGCTGGTTTCCGGTTTTGGCTTCGTCCGCCATTACAGTTTCGCGGATCCAGATCCATTGGCTCCCTTTGATACCACGCCAACTATTTCCCATCTGGCAAATAGACGCTTTTTCCCAGCTTGCCGTTTTCGTGTCGTAATAATTAGTTTGAGTTCCGCTGGCTAATACCAGTGTCTTGACCTGGAGGGCAGTGGGATCAGCCACTTCCAAATTAACCGGCTTGCTGGCTTCCCACATGATTTCATTCATCTCTTTCCAATATCCAAACATGCCTTTCTTTTTATTGATCACTAGCATGCTCGGCCTCGCAGTACTACGGCCAAGGTAGGGCCCAATATCGGCCACGATCACACCTGAAGAACGCCCCGGGTCGATAGAGATAAAAGAATGTGAAGGGATTTCATCATAACTATGCACAATCAACTTGCCTTTATTTTCGGACGGACTTTCCTGCTGAATTTCATCGTGAAGTTTCTGCAACAAAAGTAGCGAGGTCTTGATTTCATTTAAGAAGGTATGCTTACCACCACCCTGTTTGGTGATCAGTTCCACCACAGGAGAGTTGGGGTCCATCAGCAATAATCGGATTTTAATTCCGCTCAGCACCTTTTCCTTGATCAATTCACGACTTGCGGTTGAAATCGATAGCAAAGAAGAACCACCAATAAAAACCTCCTCTTTAACATTTTCAAACAAGGTTTCAAAGGAGGTGGCCTGAGCCAATTCAGAGCGGTTTTTATAGAGACCATGAATGCCCAAGCGAACCGCATCGGGATTGACAATTTCTTCCAACGCTTCCTTATACTCGTTGAAAGTCAGTTCTCTCAGGAATACTTCGTAGCCTAACGAGATCATACCTATCAATGAAATCAACAAAGCAAACTCTCGAACCGGGTGCAACCAAATGCTATTCAAATCGAGCACCTGACCAGCACTGATATACGCCCCAGCCCCAACCACAAAAATGGTTAAAGCTAGAAACACAATGCGGTCACGCACCCATTCACGAATATTCAACCCACTCTTTTTTACGGCTCTAGTCATAAAAAAATATAGACCGGGACACTCCCGGTGGAAACTGGCTTCATGCTTTCGGGGCTCGCATTAGATCACGGCCTCATTTATTCTATGGAGCATGACGACAACGGAAAGATTTACACAAGTCACACATCACGCTAGAGACTGATATTACAGGATAAGCACGTGTTTCACAATTCCGTTTTCATCACATCTATTTGCGGTCACCAATAAAAAAGAATTTTTAGTTTTAATTCAAAACCTGATTAACGCTACCCCTTGTCCGAAGGAAAAACCAAAACCCAATTCAATGGTTTTTAGAGAATATCTGCTGATAACTGCATTTGCAGTCTTATTATATTTTTATAATTTGGATAGGACATTAACCGGGAATGAAGGAAGAGTCTTCAATAGGCATAGATTGCTGCGCTGGAAGCTTCTTTTGTTTTCATATGATGACACCGCCCAACATAGTTTATTCAATCTCTTGCAAAGGTCTTTAACCGGATCCACAAAGACAACTGCTTTGATTGAGTCAAAACTTTCATCCTCACTCCATATTGGCCCTAAGTAAAAACTTGCCCCTAACTCAAACCAGACTTTCGCCGTAGATACCAGTCCATCACCAAAAACCCCATCACCAGACCATAAGCCCACCAATTGTTCCAGAGTGAAAAAGAACGACTGTGACTACTCACTTCGATACTAGGGTTGGAAAACTGCAACACACTAAGGTCATCACTGCCATTGAGAATATGGTGTCTACCCCCGGAAATTTCGGATATTTTTTTCAACAGGGTTTCGTTGACCAAAGGTTTTTCAAATTCCGCATTATCCTTCAACACTGAAAACATGATTTCTTCTTCCAGGGTTTCATCACCCAAATTAGTTTGAGTATGAGCAGAATAAAATCCTTCCTCATCTGGAAGAAACATGAAGGTCCCTTCTCCATGTTTGTCAGTTTTTAAATCATAGACCGTTTTATTATCGCCCTGATTATTGATTGTTTTCAAAATCAACTTTACCGCCGTACCAACTGAGGGCTGATAATTCTTTTGCACCAAGCTAACCTTTAACAGGACCTGCTGACCTTTCCGATACCTATCTTTATCCGACTCTAATTGCAATCGTCGTGTTTCTGGCTCAGCGATCAACCAGTCAACTATGTTATTCCAAAACCTTTGGAAGAATCTGCCACTGCTTCCTCCACCCACATTTCTAAAATTCCAGTTCCATGTCGAATCAGTAGCAAGTAGAGCGGTTCTACCTTTTCCAAAATTTCCGGTTACCAGGAGGGGGAACACTTCTCCTTTTGAAAACCAAGCTAGAACATGCGCGTTCTTATCCGGAAGCAATCCTTTATTGATGCCTTGAAGTGGAGGGAGCGACTGCCATGCATCCTGATTGAGTTTATAATCTTTCTCCAGGCGCATAATAGGATGGCGAAAAAAATTTTCATTTAAGATGGGATGAAAAGCCTCATCCACAAAGGGACTGGGATTATCTTGAAAACTAACTGGCAGAATTTCTTCAATAGCTGTCCTCGAATAACCACCCCCCTGAAAAGAAAGGTCACCACCAATCATCAAAAAAGAACCACCATTGTGTACGTACTTCTGGATATTATCCAAATACTTCTTGTCAATAAATGGGTCGTATTTGAAGTTTTGAAAAATAATCAGATCAAAAGAACTCAAGTAATCGTCAAACAATAGGTTTGAAGGAAAAGGAATCAAGCTAAGCTCGGAAATTGGGGCCTCTACATCATCCCCAAGATTTCTGAGAATAAAAAATGAAAGAAGATCAATTTTCGGATTGTGAGCAAGAACTTCGCGAAGATATCGGGAGTCCCACGAAGGCCGACCATTAAGGTGAAGAATTCGGATCCTGTCCCGCACCACATTGATCTCAAATTCTTTTTTATTATTAGTGTGAATAAATTCCCCGACAAATTTGGGCAAGCTAAGGGTATAAATTCTTTTTCCTGATTTATTGGGAGTAAACTCCAGTTCCACTTCAAACCGTTTTGTATCCGCCCTCACCTCAATGATCTTAGAGATTAGGATACGATCGCCCTCTTTCAATACCAATGGAATGTCACGATTTCCCAGCGAAGAGGAGAACACGGTGAGGGAGATCTGCATGGGTTGTTGAACAAATCCAAAATCTGATGCCGAAACAGCCTCTATAGCCAGATCTTTAAACCCTACATTACTTCCAGCCTGCAGAGTATGAATGGGGCTCCTTAACCCTTTAACCCGTTCTTCCAGGTTTCTAGAAATTTCACCAGACTCCTGGGTCAGATCCGCACCATCTGAAAACAGAAACACGCCTTGCAACGATCGGCCTTCATAATGTCCAGCCAAATCATCAAAAACCTGCGTAAGGTTGGTATAGGGTCGATGAGGCCGATAAGTATTAATTACCGCCTCCTTCCCCACCCTTTCGATTTCATCAGAGAAAAAATAATAATCCACATTGAAATCTTTCCCCAGGCTTTCGAAAAAAGAAGTGTTCGACTTTAAAGCATTATTTATCAGGTCAATTCTTGAGAGCTCCTTTTTATCGGTTATTGTTTTTATGGAAAGGCTTTTGCTGTTATCGAGTAAAACGGCAATGAAATTTTTAAGCGATTGGGTTTTGCGAAATTCTAGTTCGGGTCTTAAAATTATCAATAATAATATTGTAAACGCACTCAACCGAAGCGCAAAGAGAAGCAGTTTTCGTGTCCAACGGGTCACCCTGCTCAGGCTAGCCCAGAAAAACCATAGCGCCAAGGGAATCACGATGCCGAGAACAGTGAAGATCAACACGGGGTCCTCGGGCCACCAATGAAGCTGCCATTGATTAAATTCTTCAGAATCCACCCCAAAAATTTTTCCCAGCATGTTCATTTAGGATTGTACCTGCGCAGTCGTTCAAGAATTATGGGCAAATGCACCATATCCTTTTTGTAATCAAGGGTCAGTGCATACATAATGATATTTATGCCTAGACGAATGGCAAGCTGCCTCTGCCTATATCCTCCCGCAATCACGTCATAATTCCAATGCCCCAGTTTATTCCTTGACCACGCACCACTCTGATCATTGGAGCTGAGCATGAGCACGGTTCTTCCTTTGATGGATATACCTTCAAGATAAGGTCTGATGATGGACCGACCAGACACCGTATTGAGCAGGTAAAATGATCGAAAAATGGAATGATTGCGCGAAATTTTTTGCAGAGGATTCTGTGGAAATAATTCTGCTATCATTTTACGAACCGAAGCATCAAATGCAGAACCGGCCCGCACGGAACTATCATCAATAAACAGAAACCCCCCATAGCTTAAATAATTTCTTAAAATTGCCAGATCTTTTTCAGGGAAAGGGTCAAATTCTTCATCCCCCCCCATGTAAATAAAAGGATGTCGAAATAATTCAGGATCAGTGAGTTTAAGCGTAATCGGCTCCCGGTTGACTTCAATGGATGTTCTGCGTGAAATCTGAGCAAGAAGGCTTCGCAGAGCATCTGGCCGAGGATTATCATTGCCTCCTTGGTATAAAATTTGCGGAAGAGTCAGACTGGAATAACCCGCCACGGCCGGGGAAGAAATTTGGCCCCAGATGACGAGAACCAGAATCAAGCCTAATGTAGGTATTAGTTTTTGCATCCAATTGAGTTTAAAACAGGTGGTACGGGGATACAAGCAATCCCCCCGCTATTTTTCCTCCTGACACGGAGGGAAAATAATTATATAAATCATTACCTTCTTATGGATAATTACTTTGGTACGATAAGATCGGCTAAGGTAAACTTGAGCAGTATTCTAATAACCTCTACTTAACAAATAAAACATATGTCCCGAACCGTATTGCTCAATCCCGGCCCTGTCAATGTTACCGATAAGGTTCGACAGGCATTAATGCTCCCCGATCTCTGTCACAGAGAAAAAGAATTCTCAGATTTAATGGCAGCGATCCGCACCAAATTACTCAAAGCTTTTAATATCGAAGAGGAATACACCTCCGTATTGGTTTCCGGCTCAGGAACTGCCGCGTTGGAAATGGCTGTCTCTTCGTGCCTGAGTCCAAACCGGTCCATGCTGGTCATTGAAAATGGAGTGTATGGTGAACGTATCAGAAAGATCTGCGACATTTACCGATTCAATTACCACTCGATTAAAATGGACTGGGGAAAACCTCCCAACTTAGAAGACATTGAAAGAAAATTACAGCAAAATCCAGACATAGAAGTCGTAACTCTGGTCCATCATGAAACAACAACCGGGCTTCTCAACCCCTTGAAGGAGATAGGCGAACTTGCACGCTGTTATAAAAAAATATTTTTAGCAGATTGCATCAGCAGTCTGGCTGGAGATGAAGTTGATTTCACATCCTGCTCCATTGATATTGCTGTGGGAACCGCTAACAAATGTATTCAAGCTTTCTCCGGCGTTTCCTTTGTCCTGTTTCGGAAAAAAGACCTAGAGCGCTTGAACAAAATTCCCGAGCGAACTCTCTACTTCAATCTTACCGGTTACCATACGGCGCAGGACAAAGGAGAATTATTATTCACTCCTGCAATCCCTGCCCATTACGCATTGGATGTGGCACTTGATGAACTCATTGACGAAACGGTTGCAGGGCGGGTGCAGCGCTATGCCGCCGCCGCAAAATTTTTGCGTGATGGATTTAAAGATATTCGCCTGGAATTTCTAATCTCTGAAGGCTGGCGCAGCAATTGTTTGACAGGACTACTCCTTCCAAAAGGAATGAGCTACGAGGAACTTCATGGCGAGTTGAAGGCTAATGGGTTCATTATCTATGCAGGACAAGGAAAGTTGAGCAATCGTATTTTTCGTATCGCTAATATGGGCGACATCACTCATCAAGAATTTCAGCGATTGTTAAAAGTACTAGGAAAAATCTGCTAGTTTCCACATTGCTCGTCTTCGACTTCAATTTCCATTGTCCATTCAGCCGCTGGGTTGGCATTTAGCATCCACGGTTCACGGGTATATTTCTCACCTTTTCGGTTGCCAAACTTTTCAAGAATAAGTTTATTGTCCTCCAAAAACTTCCTGAAAACCATTTTGGGTCTTTTTTGTCTGTCTGCCATCATCAATTCCTTTTTCTAATTTTCCTAATCAAATTGGAGCCTATTTGAACACGGTTGATTTAAAATCGCAACGAAGTATGACACAAAACGAGTTCATTAATGCTAGTTTACTACCCCCTTTGAATTAGACGAGGTTTTAAGGCAACGTTTCGATCAAGGTTGCAAATAAGTAGTACTTAAAAAGCGGCTTGAGACTATAACAAGGCTGTAGATCAATATATATTTGATTGGTTTCTATAAAAAGTTTTCATTTAAGCTACAAATCTTACCAACTAGCTTTTACTCCATCCAATACCAAAATAAGGATTTGTAATCCTCAGCCTATTAATAAAAAGGTGGCGGCGTTATTCAGATCACAAACTTTTAAATCGTCATCGCATGCTACAAAGACAAGCTGTTTTCCATCCAACGACATAGCGGGAGCAAAGTCCTCTCCTAAATTAGAGGCTATTTGAACAAGAATAAAAACAGCAGAAATACGAATCCAAAAATCGTCCAGCACCGAAATTTTTCAAGTTGGACCATCAGTCACCAAAGTTGATTTTATTTCGCTCTATTTATAACGCCAATTCGGAGATAGAATTTTGAACGCTACGAAAGCAAATATTGGAACTCAAGCTTCCGATATGTCCAGCCATTTAATATTTTGGGCAGGTAACATAGGGTAAATTGTAAAAAGCGGGGTATTGTAAGGGACCAGAGCCGTGTCGGTTCCAGGGCTCAGAGCCAGGTGGATGTTGACAAAATTGAAACTCATTCCCTCTTGCCAGGACTGGGAAGTGTTCTCCACATAAGCCGGGATCTTATCCGCCGCGTGACTCCTAACCATAAGCCCAGATCCCCCCTGTAGTCCATACTCATAAAGATCAGGAGCCCCTTGAATGAGGATGGAAACCTGACTCGAATCAAACCATATCTTAAAATTGGAGACCATCTGTATATAAGGACCCAGAGTTCCGGCACGCTCCAAAACCGCCCTAGGATAGGCATATTCCTCAGGAACTTCTGGAGTACCCGGGTAAGCTGGGGCCCTAAATTCTTTTTCCTTGGTCCGCGAAACGGATAGGAATATCAGATTCGGGTCATCCAGAGCAATATCCAAAATCTCTCCGTCCTGATAACTGCAAATTTTCCCCATTTCAAACCCCAAGGGAAATGAATATCCCATCTTGCAGTAATAAGCTCGTACTCCTCCATCCAAAGGATCGTCAGGCTTTTTGCTGATCTTGATATCGAATGGC
>DUAA01000244.1:421-2051 GCA_012961055.1 Nitrospinaceae bacterium | reverse complement strand
ACATGCGGGTAACTTTGGGCAATGTATATAATCTTCAGGAACGATGGGCCGATGCGATCGGTCAGCTGAATATTGTTGTTCATCGTAAAAGAGGGGATGCCGAGGCCCATGGGAATCTGGGTTGGGCCTACTATAATTATAAAGAAGGACCCCCTTTTAAGAAGGTAGTGATTCTTAACCTGTCACGTGCCGTAGAATTGTTTAAAGATGAAAATCTTTACCAGGCGGCCGAGGCGACACAAAAAATTTTAGAAGAAGCCCGAAATAAATTTAGGCATTCGTTGATGCAGTAAAGGTGTTAATTCTTCAGAGGATGTTATGAGCATAACAGTTATACCCACGCGCAGTGAACACACTATAACCTTCAAAGTGGACAAGGTTCTATTGCCACATGGTAAAAGCTTGGTCTTTTCTGAACTCGGTGCGGCGGAACTTCATCCTATGGCGCGGGCCTTGATGGCCATAACAGGGGTGAACAGCGGTTGGATGATGGCAAACGAAATTATGGTTACCAAAGAGACAGATATCCGTTGGGCTACTGTAAAACCGAAAGTGATGGAAACGATCCGTAAAGTTCAGTCCGATGCTCCTTAGTAGGAGAGCAGATTGCCATAATTGTTTAAGCCGAGAAAATATTTGTTAGCCAGTTTGAGTTATTCCAACTTACCTGGGGAGGAGCTCTCTGTAAAGAACTCTTTAAATGCTTGGGTCATAGCTTCGTGATCTTTCGATCCTGACATTTCGCGTATGGAATGCATAGATAGCATTGGGTTTCCCACATCTATAGTGCGGATTCCCAGATTGGCTGCTGTGATAGGGCCGATGGTGCTTCCACAACCTAGGTCAGACCGCACCACAAATTTTTGAACAGGCACTCGGACTTTCTTGCACAACCCTTCAAACCAGGCGCTTGACAATCCTTCTGTGGCGTATTTTTGCCCGGCGTTGCTTTTGATAACCAGCCCTCCGTTAATGATCGGCATATGCTGGGCATCATGCCGGTCTGAGTAGTTGGGATGGACCGCGTGGGCCATATCAGCGGATATGAAGAACGATTTTGCCATAGCCCTGAAAAAAATTTCTCTATCTTCGGTGATTCGTTCCAAAACATCTTTGAGGAATGAGGATCCTGCGCCTTGTGCTGTTTCACTTCCAACTTCTTCGTGATCATAAAATGCGATCACTCTTGTCACTGGATCTTTCTTGGTAGATTCTGCCAACGCATTCATGGCGGAATGGCAGCTGGCAAGATTATCCAGTCGACCGGAAAAAATAAACTCTCCTTCTGGGCCAGCAAGGGTGCCTGGTTGTGTGTCATACAAAGATAATTCCATTCCTATAATATCGGCAGGACGGCATTTCAATTTTCCAGAGATCATTTTTTTAAGAATCTCATCAGGTGAGGATTTCTTTTGCAAAGAAAAAATGGGCGGCAAATGGTTTTGAGCGTTGAGAATTAACCCTTTTATATTAACATCCCGGTTCAAGTGAATAGCTAATTGAGGGATGCGTAATAAAGGTTCCTCAAACCGGACTAATTTTGAATAAGGTTTTTTCTTGCCGCCTAAAATCACTCGTCCTGCGAGGGATAAGTCTCGGTCTGTCCAAGTGGAGAGAAGTACTCCTCCAT
>DUAA01000244.1:0-260 GCA_012961055.1 Nitrospinaceae bacterium | reverse complement strand
AACCAGTTCCCAAGCGTCCGTCTCATTCAATTTTTTAAAGCCTTTCTCGCTAAGAGTGCAGGCCATTTCCTGCACAGCATGGAAGGGCGTGGGAGATCGGTCGATAAATTCGAGCAGATTTTGAAGTCGGTTAGTTTTAGGTTCTTTTTTCATCAGTAGAGTCTCCAAAATAAAAAATAATCACCCTGTACATAATTTACACTGGATACAATATAGAATTAACTTTGAGTTAATTTTTCCTGCCAAGCCTTGCGAGAGCC
>DUAA01000243.1 GCA_012961055.1 Nitrospinaceae bacterium | reverse complement strand
CAGTTCGTTGAGATCACTTTCTTCATCCGGAAATACCTCGTTGAGATTAATTTCCTGCTCCGGGAATGGGGGTTCGTTTTTCGGCGCGAATATTATTTCATCATCACCATCGTTATCCAGCGATTCCGTCACAGGTTTTGGCGTAGATGAAGGTTCTGAGTTGGGTGGGGATTGTTCTGTTGTTTTGTTCATACTCCGGTCTCCTGAGAAGTTCTATCTGCATATTACTTAAAATTATTTTCTTCTTCAACTCTTCTTGTAAATGTTTTCGCGAGGTACCAAGCAGCGTGGAGAGACAGGATTTTTCTAGATTTACCCCTGTGGGGCACGAGAGCCATAGCCAAATATTATGCCTTCGCTTCGCTCGCAATAACGGGTTATGCAAAGTTCTCCTTTTCAGAGGAGAATTATTTAATTTCTATTTTCATAAGCTTGATCGGAACGTTTCGCTGCAAAGGAATCGACCTATCCAGGTCCAGCATCACGCTAGTTTGGTCTTCCAAAATGTTATACTGATAAATCGTTTGCCAGCTGAAAAATATATTGCTTTTGCCTACCTAGCAAGAGGGGGGGGTCAAAAGCGGGACAACCAAATGCCCAGGAACAGGGTTATGACTATCAGCCACAGGGCTACTTTGCACAAGCTCGTAATTTTTTTGAGCGTTTGCGGCACTAGTTTTTTATTACTGGGATTCAGATCGAGGTCCGAGATCTGAATTCTCAGTGAGAAGGCCATATACATGCTGGTAAAAAATGCCCCTGCCACGAATACCATTTTGATTCCGAACAGGTTGTAGTAGCCGGGTTTGAGTCCTACTTGCGCCGAATAATTTTCGAGCAGGAAGTAGATACCTGATCCTATAAGTATGAGGATACTGGCGAAGGTGGTTGGTGCAAGAAGATCAAGAATTTTATAGGACGGAGAATTTTCATCTCGCTCGTTGATACCTTTCTCTACCACGGGCAGATAGATCATCAGGC
This sequence comes from Nitrospinaceae bacterium, assembly GCA_012961055.1. Lineage (GTDB taxonomy): Bacteria > Nitrospinota > Nitrospinia > Nitrospinales > VA-1 > LS-NOB. Next base: position 1,107 of record DUAA01000243.1, on the reverse strand, counting down.
AATAGATGAGGCTGCCAATGGCAACCCCAGCTGCCAACAGGTGAATGAAAATAATAATTATATTTGTCATGGAAAAGTTTCGTGACCTAGCGTTTGCGATGTTCCAGATAATTGATGAGCAGACGCACGCCATAGCCGGACGCGCCTTTATTGGTGTAGGGTTTATCGCATCCCCATGCCATGCCGGCGATATCGATATGGGTCCATGGTTGGTCGCCTGCGAAAGGTTTGAGGAACGCGGCACCGATGATGGTGCCTGCTCCCACTCCCGGTGAAGCGATATTTTTAAGATCGGCGATATCGCTTTTAACGGCTTTTTCAAACTCTTCCCACAGAGGTAGTTCCCAGACGCGTTCTCCGGTTGCGTCTCCGGCATCCTTCAGACGTTGGATCATAGCGGGATTGTTGCCGATCACGGCGGCGGACTCATGGCCCAATGCCATGAGTACAGCCCCTGTCAGTGTTGCTAGGTCGATCACCTCTTTAGGATTATAGTGCTGAGCGTAACAGAGCGCGTCGGCGAGAACCAGTCTGCCTTCGGCATCGGTATTGAGTACTTCTATGGTTTTGCCGGACATACTGGTTAAAATGTCGCCGGGTTTGATGGCCGATCCGCCGGGCATATTTTCAACTGCGGGTACGATACCGATTACGTTGAGGGGTAGTTTTAAACTGGCAACGGCTTGCAATGTCGCAATGGTCGTGGCGGCACCGGACATATCCATCTTCATTTCATCCATCCCTGCTCCCGGTTTGAGCGAAATGCCACCGCTGTCGAAGGTCACCCCTTTACCGACGATCACGGTTGGGGCTTTCTTTTTGGAAGCTCCAAAATATTCCATGACGATCAGGGCGGGAGGTTCATGGCTGCCACGGGATACGCCGAGTAGTGCACCCATCCCCAGCTTTTCCATTTCTTGTTTGCCTAGCACCTTGCAGGTGATTTTGTTTTTGCGGGCCATTTTTTTTGTATGGTTGGCTAGGAAAGTGGGCGTCGCAGTGTTGCCAGGATGAGATATCAAGTCTCTTGCAAAATGCACGGCCGCGACAATTTTCTCTGCCCGTGCGTTAGATTTTTCCACCGCTGTCTGTCGCGCTTTCGATGCG
>DUAA01000242.1 GCA_012961055.1 Nitrospinaceae bacterium | reverse complement strand
AAACCTATTGGAGGATCACCTGGTGGATGTGATACTTGATGCTGCTGCTATGGGGATCAATCGCATTGAAAGAGAAGGAGTCAGCCACGAACATCCGGCTAACTTTATTCTTGTAGGGACCATGAACCCGGAAGAAGGGGAATTGCGCCCGCAATTATTAGACCGATTTGGTATTTCAGCAAAAGTTGTCACGGAAACGGAAATAGCTACTAGAAAAGAAATTGTTTACCGTCGATTGGAATGGGAAACTGGAAATCAAAGCTTTTCAGAAAAATGGCAACAGAGTGAGAATGGAATTGCAAAATCCATAGAGAAGGCGAAACAACTCTTACCTAAGGTTGGATTGAGCGAACAATATTTGGAGCTCGCTATAAGCATTGCGTTGCAAGCTAATGTGGAAGGCCATCGAGTAGATATAATCATATCCAAAACTGCAAAAACTCTGGCCGCCCTGGAAGGTAGACTAGAAGTAAATGAGGGGGACATATATCGTGCCGCCGAGTACGCCTTGAACCACCGTACAGACTTCCTTCCTATCCCTCCTTCTGATGAGTCTACAGACAACCAACCCGATAATCGGTCCGACAAATCCACCCAGAATAATGATAAAGAACAACAGGCTGGTAACGAAACACAATCCTTTCAAGCAGAACAACCACCAGCAACTCAAAACTTTGAAACTCTGGATATTATAACGGACACCGCTAAAAATAATACCCACGGAAAAACCCGGGATAAGGCTCAGAATGTAAGGCGAGGGAAAGTAATTGGTGCTATGGATTTAAAGGCACGAACGGCTAACCATTCTGAAATCGCCTTTTTCCCCACTCTTCTTAAAGGGATTCGAAGAGGTAAAAAAAAGCTTGCGGATATTGGCCCCGATGACCTCCGCTTTAAGCGAAGGATTTCTGGAAGGAAAGAACTGCATGTTCTGGTTGTCGATACCTCCGCTTCCATGGGAGCCTCAAAGCGCCTTTCATATGCCAAGGGTCTGATACAAAGGATTCTGAAGAATGGATACCAGAAGAAAAGTTATGTGGCGGTTGTCGGCACCCAGGGTGACTGCGCACAGGTGGTTTTAAAACCCACCCGGAACTTTATGCAAATTGACAAAGTACTGGATTCCATCAAAGCCAAAGGCAAGACACCTTTATTGCATGCCATCGAATGCTCCTTGAACCTTGTGGAGAGCTTTCATAAACAAAATAAATTCCTGACGAATTTGTTGGTAGTTATATCTGATGGCAAAGTAAACGTCCCGTTCAGAAACTCAATGAATGAGGATTTAAATTATCTTGGGAAACGCATCAAAAAACTTAGTCTGAATAATTTCATTGTGGATTCCAATCAAAAGTTCAGTCGTTCCTTTCTATTACAAAAAATGGTCCGTATTTTTGGTGGACGATACATGGTTATGGAAGATACTCTTCTCCAAGGAAAAATTTCTCTTTAACTCAATTTTTTAAAAAATGGCAATATATTTTTTTGTATCGGTTTCATCGGACTACCATCTCTTCTCTGAAAATATCGACAAAATCAAAACATTAGGAATCGAGGCAGAGGTCAACTATATCTCAGATTTCCCCCAGTTCGAATCCACTTTAAACTCAAAAGACGTACTGGTTTCAAGAAATTTTGGTGGTCTTTCTTTTCAAGGCGAAATGTTGACGCGTATCAACTCTATTGCCAAAAAGAATCGAATTCCTTTTCTCTGTCTCCCTGGATTCAAAAACGACGACCCCTCTGTACTGTCACTGTCTACAGCCCCTCTTGAGGTTTGCAACCAACTTCTCTCTTATTACGAATCTTTCTCGTCGCAGAACCTGAGGGAGTCTTTAAAGTATTTGAGTGATCTCTACCTCGGAACATCTCTGAGGTGGATGGAACCGGAAATCTACCCTGAATTCGGCACACTTTCTGAGTATGAAAACACCCTTGCAAATTTAAAGTCTGATAAATCTAAAAAGAAAGTCATCGCAATACTCTTTTACCGTTCCCACTTTCTCGCCAATGATTTCGAACCTATTCAAACTATCATTAATGCCGTTGAAAAATCAGGCTCCATAGCCTTGCCCATATTTTGCAGTATGATGAA
>DUAA01000241.1 GCA_012961055.1 Nitrospinaceae bacterium | reverse complement strand
ATGATTCTTGGGCAAAAACTTAGGATCCCCCTTTATGGTGTCGCTCTCCCAAACCATTTTTTTGTCCGCTATGAGAAGGCAGGCCTGGAAATAAATATCGAAACAACTGAAGGGGGAGTTTCCTATCCAAACGCTTTCTATCAGCAACGATTTGGATTTTCAGAGCAAAATAAAAACTCCTATTTCATGAAAAACCTAAATGCCCGGCAAACTTTGGGTGCTTATTTTTCTAATGTGGGAATGGTGTATTACCAGAATCAACAGCCGGAAAGAGCCATATTTTATCTAACATTATCCACCACCATCAATCCCAAATCGATAGATGCGCAAAACAACTTGGCAAACATTTATTCAGAACAAAACAAACCAAAAGAAGCCATCAAGCACTACAACCTTGCTTTAAAAACTGATCATGAAAATACTTCTACCTTATTCAATCTTGGTTTGGTACATCAGGAGTCTGGCGACCCCAACCGGGCAATCAATGCCTTTCTACAAGTTGTGCAAATTGATCCCGACTTCGGTCCCGCCCATCAAATGCTGGCCAATCTCTATCGACAAAATAACCGTTTAACTTCAGCCTTGTTGCATTTAAAAATTCTCGCAAGAAATCAACCAATGAACCTGCAAAACCATCTCAACATAGCTTCAACATACAGAATAATGGGGCAACAAAATTTATCTATTGAAATACTCAATAAAGTGCAGACCCAATTCCCGGATAACAATAAAATTCATGAAGGGCTCGCTGAATCCTACTATCGGGCAGAAAACTTTCAGCAATCCATCGTTCAATACCGTTTCCTTATAGATCAAGATCAAACCCAGTTGCGAAATTACATTCAGCTTGGCTGGACCTATTACCGCCTAAATGATCTGCCTATGGCTGCAGCCTGGACACTTCGTGGAATGAAGAAAAGCAAAGATGCAAGTCGGCTCATGGCACTCGCACAAATGAACTTGGGATTTTACTCGCTTCTGCAAAAACAATATAATCCAGCAAAAAAATGGTACGAAAAAGTTCTTTTAGAAAATCCTCCGACAATTGCCCAAGGAATGATCCAGGATATAGAGAAGGTTTCTGCAATGTATTCCCGTAGAGCAGATTTGCAATTTTTTAAAGGCTGGATTTATTTCAAATCCCTCCAATCCAAAAAATCACAGCGCAGCCTGCAAGCATATCTGCAAATGGAAATAAACGGTCCTTTCAGCGAAGAAGCCAGAGATATACTAAGGAAATTGCTTCCTGAAAAGGAGCGTCTAAAAAGAATCATTTTCCCAACCAAAATAAACTCAGTTGAACAAGAAAGTGATATGGTTCTCATCCCTTCCGGATTTTTTTTAATGGGGTCCAACAGTTCTCTGGAAGACGAAGCACCCAAGCATCGTGTTTACTTGGATGCATATAAGATCGACAAATTTGAAGTATCCGCCGAAAAATTTTCTGAATTTTTAAACGAAGTAGACAATGTAAAAGGATATTACCTCAACAATAAATTTGGAAACCTCTTCTTTAACGGTCGCTTTCGCCCCCGGCCCGGACTTAAGAATTATCCCATTAACAATGTCACCTGGCACGCTGCAGACGAATATTGCAAATGGAGAAAAAAACGGCTTCCAACAGAGGCCGAATGGGAACAAGCTGCCCGGGGTGCCGATGCTCGATTATTTCCCTGGGGTAACATTCCCCCCTCCAGCGCTCTGGCCCGCTATTTCCAGACCTGGACTGACGAAAAAACTCATCAAGTCATGATGCCAGTGCAAGCCTTGGCTGAAGGCCAAAGCCCTTATGGATTGCATCACATGGCAGGTAACGTTAAAGAATGGGTGGACGATTGGTATGATCGCGAGTATTATAAGGAAAAATCAGAGTACGCAAACCCCAGAGGGCCCATTGGAGGGGAGTTTAAAGTTGTTCGTGGCGGATCTTGGCGGGATTTGGAAGGTTTTATTTATTCATCATTCCGCAACTCTGGAAACCCCAATAGCCGCATGGACGACTATGGATTCCGTTGTGTTAAAAGTGCCGCCCCCGCCTCCGGAGAAAAAAAATTAACAAACCGGATGGTGCCCCAAAACAAAGGATAACTCCAATTAAGATATGATAGGTGGAATTGAAATACTGATTATCGCGTTGATCTTCGGGATCATTTACGGTCGCGATGCTATCGACAGGACATTTCGTAAATCCGCCAATGAGGGGGTTGTGGAAAGTCTCGCTGGCGACCTGAAGGAATATTACGAAAACGATCCGAAACGAATGGTAAAATTAAGCGCTATGATTATCGGCGCAGTAGCCTTTGTCACCACTGGGGCTTATTGGGCAATCACCCGAACTGACTTCTTGAAAATGATCGGTCTCGATTAATAATTAAATCCATTATCCCGCACATGGATATATGGATCTCCCCCTTTGAGCGTTTTTCCTCCTACAATCTCACCCACATAAAGAACATGGTCTCCGGCTTGCATCGTCTGCGCCACTTCGCATTCAAGATAAGATACCGCATCACTTAAAATGCGAACACCTTCAATTCCTTTACGAGTTTTAACTCCTTTAAAAATATCTTCAGGCGGACGGCTAAAATGTTTTAAAAGGGTCATGTCATCCTTAGGCAAAACATTTACGATAAAAACTTCGGACCCTTCGACCAAAAGTCGGGCAGCACGCAGTGTTCCCAAAGCAATGGTAACTGCAGGCGGATCGAACGAACACTGACTGACCCAGCTTGCTAGAACTGCGTCTTCTTTATCTTCACATTTAGCGGTCACCACAAAGAGACCACTGGCAACCCTGCCCAACGCTTTTCCCACTTGTTTCTTGTTTTTCACAGCATTCTCCTAATTCCTGAATATTTCAGGAGTTTATAAAATATTTCGTGAAATATTACTTGGCGTTATTCAGACCCTTTTAAATTAAATTCTCCTAGTACCTGCACCAGTTTTTCTCGGGACAAGATACCCTATTCAGCAAGTATACTTCCTAACAATTAGTTAGTGGTGTTCCAAGAGCCCACCACCTTGGACCCATGCTGAAGAGCTTGATCGAATATTTCCTAGCGGTGTTTGGAATAGCACGAGCGCTCGAAGCCTCGTCTTTCAAACTTTGCGAGGTAAACTAGTTTTGGACTAGGCACGACGAAAGTCCCAATCCTGCATGCAAAAGTTCATAGCCTGTCTGCTAGGGATCATATAGAAAAAGGCTTTTTCGACCGGGTCGTTCTGAAGACCTGCGGAATAGTTAAAAGGGAGACCATCAAAGTGTCATCGAAATTGAACGCACTATACAAACCCCTCTCTGCCCCGCCCTAAGCTTTATATAAATGCTCACAGGGCTGTTTTGTGCATAACAAGTTTTCCATCAAGATTTTTGACCAGGTCGCCAAAGCGGCTCAAGGAGTCAATAGGGTGGGATATGGGTTTAGAAGGCATGGATAGCCCCAATTATTCGGTGCTGATCCCTTCAAATTTCTTATCCAGTGCGCCGACAAGGGTATGCCAAGCCAGACTGGCACATTTTGTACGTGACGGAAATTCGCGGATTCCCATAAATAGAGTCAGTTTTCCCAGATGATGTACTTCCTTTTCCGGGTCCATCTCTCCCAGAATCATTTTGTGAAATTCATCCTTGATCAGCCTGGCTTCATCCACCGACTTACCTTTCAGAAAGGTAGTCATCATGGAAGTACTAGCTTTTGAAATCGCACAGCCAGAACCTTGAAAACTGACTTCATCAATCTTTCCCGCCTCCTCATCCACATTCAGGTAGACGGTAATATCATCCCCACAAAGTGGATTTATACCTTGGCAAGAATGACTTGCGTTTTCTATTGCATGGAAATTTTTAGGCTTCCTATTGTGGTCAAGAATGACCTGCTGATAAAGTTCGTTATCGTAAGACATAAGTTCACTAAAAAATATGAGAGTGAGTTGATTGTATCACAGAAAAATTCAATGAATCGAAGGGAACTGGGCCTCTGCACACCTCAGTCATCAGCGGAGAAAAAACGGATGCATTTCTTTATACTTTCAGCCAATGCATCCAGTTCTTCCGGTTTATTATAAAAAGCCACCGATGCCCGGGTTGTAGCTGGCACCCCAAAGCGAATCATGGTCGGTTGGGCACAATGATGCCCTCCCCGACAAGAGATACCATCCTGGTCCAGCAGAGTGACCACATCATGAGGATGAGCAGCGTCAACATAAAAGGAAATGATACTGGCCTTACTGCGCGCATTCCCAATAATTCGCACTCCTTCAATATCTTTAAATAATCGGGTACCATATTCGAGAAGATAATGTTCGTAATCGGCAATTTTATCCAATCCAACTTCATTTAGATAATCAATAGCCGCACCCAGACCAATCACCTGCGTGATGGGCGGAGTTCCAGCTTCAAAACGCGCTGGAGGTTTGGCGTAGGTGGTTTTTTCCAATGTCACTTGCATAATCATGTCCCCACCTGTCACATAGGGTGGCATTTCCTCCCACACCTCCATCCTGCCATAAACCCCACCTATGCCGCTCGGTGCATACATCTTGTGACCGGAAAAGGTATAAAAATCACAACCAATATCCTGCACATCGACTTTTAAATGTGGCGTACTTTGTGCGCCATCTATCAACACCTTGGCTCCGACCGCGTGGGCTTTCTGGGTAATTTCTTTAATTGGATTGATCGTTCCAAGAGCGTTGGAAATATGGTTGACCGCAACCATTCGGGTTTTGGATGAAAGAAGTTTTTCGTATTCTTCCATCATCAATTCGCCGTCATCATTAACAGGAATGACCTTGAGTATGGCTCCACGCTCTTGGCAAAGCACTTGCCAAGGCACAATGTTTGCGTGATGCTCAATGTTGGAAATAATAATTTCATCCCCCTCATTGATAAACCGCTTGCCAAAACTATGCGCCACCAGATTAATGGATTGAGTCGTCCCACTTGTGAAAACGATTTCCCCTTTCTTTTCTGCACCCAAAAAATCGGCGACCTTCTGGCGAACTTCCTCGTACAACTGGGTGGAGTTCTCGCTCAATTTATAAGCTCCACGCCGAACCGTGCCATATTCTTCCGACTCAAATTTACGGACGCGCTCTATAACCGAATGGGGTTTGTGAGTGGTTGCAGCGTTATCGAGATAGATCAGGGGTTTTCCCCGAACCATCTGCGAAAGAATAGGGAAATCCTTGCGGATTTTTTCAATGTCCAATATATTGGCCGCAACACTGGTGTTGGGTTCAGTCATTACGAGCCTCCAGTTTCTTAAGAAGTGTGTCATTCAGTTCTTCCACCACTTCGGGAAACTCAATGGTCTCTATAATACTTTTTGCAAAACTTCGGGTGAGAAGCTCTTTCGCCGCCTTGGCAGACAGGCCGCGCGTTTGCAGGTAGAACCATTGACCCTCATCAATTTGTCCAACGGTCACACCATGCGTACATTTAACATCATCAGCAAAAATCATCAGGTTAGGTTTATTATTTGCATGGCAATCATTGGAAAGCATTAGATTGTTGACTAACTGGTCAGCACTTGTTAATTGAGCGCCCTGGCAAACGATCACGGTGCCATCGAAGCTGGAACGAGCATGCCCGTTCACAATATTCTTAAAATGCTGATGGCTGATACATTGAGGTGCCTCGTGATGAATCCGGACAAAATTATGCACTTGTTCCTTGTCATCCAGCACACTGACTCCGTTCAACCTAATTTCAGAGCCTTCTTCCTTAAGCCTAACCTCATAATGATGCCGGGCCAACTGGTTTCCTGAAGAAGCATTAGAGGAGTGGAACCTGGCATTTCTATTCAAGTAAACCCGGACTTTTGAAAAATGCCAGGAGCCAATAGAATCCATTTGAACCTGTGTATATGAGACCCCTGCACCTTCCGCCAACAACCAATCCTGAACCGAGTTGATGAAATATCCGCCTTCAGTACCAACGAATTTTTCAATCACTTTGATTTCTGACAATTTTCCCAGCTGCCAAACTATCCGCGGCGTATGCATGACCGATCCGGCGGTGTTACCCGTAGAAACAAAAAGAATTTGAACCGTCCCGGAGATTTGAGTGTTGGCCTCTACCTTGAAAACCAGGCCTTCATCACAAAATGCCGTACTGAGAGAAGCAAACACATCGTTTTCATTCTCAGCCGTTTCCGACAAATAAGCTTTCACTTCCTCGTCAGCTTCTGACAGAGGCATCAGGTTGGAGTTCACACCTTCACACCGTGATAAGCCACGATCGAAGACCCCATCAATAAATACCAGACATTGGTCTTTGCAATCTGGATAAATATGACTCGCAACAAAATCTTCAGAAACGCTTGCACTTCCATCGGGTAGACTGAAGGAAGTTGCCACCAACCCCTTTGTGTTCACAAAGGTGTACATTTCATGCTTTGAATGGGGAAATCCAAGCTCCTCAAACCGGCTCAACGCGGTTACTTGAAGTTCTGCAAGGGCAGAACGTCCTTGCTCTAAAAGTTTTTTATGTAAATCCAGAAACGCCGATTCAGCACTGGACTCAACAAGTGTATCCGTCATACTTCTCCTCAATTCTCAAGTGGTTACCCAGTCATATCCCTGGGATTCGAGTTCAAGTGCCAGTGCCTTATCTCCCGACTTGACGATTTTTCCCTGGTGAATAACATGAACGAAATCGGGTTTAATATAATCCAGCAAACGCTGGTAATGAGTGATGAGAATGAGCGCGTTATTGTCATTGCGCAAGCTGTTCACACCTTCAGCAACAATTCTCAAAGCATCAATATCGAGTCCGGAGTCCGTTTCATCCAGGATAGCAAGTTTAGGTTCAAGAATCGCCATCTGCAAAATTTCATTTTTCTTTTTCTCACCTCCGGAAAAACCATCATTGAGGCTTCTTTCCTTGTACTTGTTTTCCATTTTAAGCATTTTCATTTTTTCAGAAAGGAGCTCATCAAAATCCAGAGGATCCATTTCTTCCTCATCAGCCTTAACTCTTCGGGCGTTGAAGGCCATGCGTAAAAACTCGGCGTTGTTCACTCCTGGCACCTCTACCGGATACTGAAAACCCATAAAAATTCCGGCTAAAGACCGCTCTTCCGCTTCCAGATCTAAAAGGTTTTTTCCCTCGAATAAAATCTCTCCTCCAGTAACCTCATAAGAAGGGTGGCCAGAAAGAATTTTAGCCAAGGTGCTTTTCCCAGATCCATTGGGACCCATCACTGCGTGAATCTCGCCTTTTTTAATGGAAAGAGAAATGCCTTTCAGAATTTCATTCCCCTCAACACTCGCATGTAAATCTTTAATCTCAAGCATTAATCCTCTCCTCAATCAATATAAAAAACCCCCTGCAAGTTCCCTGGAACTAAAATACGCCGACGAGAACCAACACAGGGGGAATATCACTAAATGCCGATGTTTCTCACCACTCCGGTCTAATTCCGAAATCGCTTACCCGACACTATCTTCAAGCTTCAGGGTCAACAACTTTTGCGCCTCAACGGCAAACTCCATAGGCAGTTGCTTGAAAACTTCTTTACAAAATCCGCTAATGACCGCCTCAATCGCATTTTCACGGGAAATACCTCTCGATTCAAAATAGAAGAGTTGCTCTTCACTGATTTTTGAAGTGGAGGCTTCGTGTTCAATTTGAACCGAGCTGTTGGCAGTTTCTATATATGGGAAAGTATGCGCACTGGATTTATCGCCAACCAACATGCTATCGCACTGGCTGTAATTTCTAGCGTTGGTAGCGTTCTTGCCCACCTTTACCTGACCGCGATAACTGTTGCTGGAGTAATCGGCAGAAATACCCTTGGAAATAATACTCGAACGGGTATTTTTACCAAGATGAATCATCTTGGTCCCGGTATCCGCTTGCATATGCCCATTGGTCAACGCTACGGAATAGAATTCTCCTACGGTGTTGTCCCCTTGCAGAATACAACTCGGGTATTTCCAGGTAATGGCCGACCCGGTTTCGACCTGGGTCCAGGAAATTTTTGAATTATCGCCCTGGCATTTGCCTCGTTTAGTAACAAAATTAAAAACACCACCTTTACCCGTTTCCTTATCTCCGGCATACCAGTTTTGTACAGTGCTGTATTTGATCTCAGCATTTTCCATGGTAACCAGTTCTACCACTGCAGCATGCAGTTGGTTGGTATCAAATTGTGGTGCAGTACACCCTTCCAAGTAGGACACATAACTGTTTTCAGCACAGATAATCAGCGTTCTTTCAAACTGCCCCGTCTCCTCGGTGTTGATCCTGAAATAGGTAGAGATTTCCATTGGACTAATGGTATCCGGCGGAATGTAGACAAACGAACCATCCGTGAACACGGCACTATTGAGCGCAGCATAAAAGTTATCCCCTACCGGGACCACAGTTCCTAGATATTGTTCCACCAGTTCCGGATATTCTTTCAAAGCTTCAGACATAGGACAGAAGATGATACCCACTTCCATGAGTTTTTTCTTATGGGTCGTAGCCACGCTGACACTGTCAAACACTGCATCTACGGCCACATTAGCCAGTTTCTTTTGCTCATCCAGAGGAATGCCCAATTTCTCGAAAGTACGCATAACTTCAGGATCAACCTCATCCAAGCTCGCCAACACTTTCTTTTGCTTCGGCGCTGAATAATAAGATATGTTCTGAAAATCGATAGTGGGGTAATGCACGTTTGGCCATTCCGGCTCTTTCATGGTTTTCCATTTCGCGAAAGCCTTCAATCGGAAATCGAGCATGAACTGCGGCTCTTCCTTCTTCTTGGAAATGGCACGAACAACATCTTCATTGAGTCCTTTAGCAAAGGTCTCCGACTCAACATCGGTGGTAAAACCATATTTATAGGTATTATCTTCCAGAATATCTGAAACAGAATTTTGTTCAGTACTCATTTTTGATCTCCATATATCAAACTACATCTGTGGGACAACGGTTAACTCGTTGTAAATATGTTTACGCAGGGTCGATTCCATGAACGACAAAGTGGCTCCTAAAGAAGACCCACAACTGCCGCACGCTCCCTGATACTGAATCAAAATTCTCTCGCCGTCCGTCACATCCAGAACTTGGACATTACCCCCGTCATTCATGAGAGCCGGACGAACATGCTCATCTAACACAATATCTATCTGCTGCTTCTGCTCATCAATTGTCAATCCCAGCCAAGCCTGAGCTACCAGAGTCAGCTCAGTGGTAGATTTCACCTCTACCTTATCAATGGATGCGCTGGCAATGGCTATCGCTTTCGCGGAAGGGTAATGATCTTTAATTATTTTAAGCAGTTCATCTACCGAATCAAAAGACTTCATCTTCGATTCAGGAACCGATGGGACTTCCGGTTCATCACGAAGCAGAGCTTCGACATCCGTTTTCAAAAGCGAAGACGCTTCATCTATCGTCAACCCTTCGACCATGAAACAAAGAGTCTCACCGATCACTAAAGAGACTTTCCCTCCATACGCGAAAAACCGGGCACTGAAAATGCGATCTTCCTTAACATCCACAAGCCAATAAAGTTTGGTATCTTTGAACTTGGCTTCAACAAGAGCCATGCCCTTCTCACCTGCATCTTCCAGATAATAGGCACCACGATGTTTGATGGCTTTGGCCTTTTGCTCAAAGAGTTCTGAAAATTTATCTTCTGCGACTGCCACAATTAAATCCTTAAATTTAAAAGCATTAACTTATTAATAACCCTGAACAATGAACCAACCATCAAATTTAGACCCGTGCCAGTGATTATATATCAAATACCACTTCTGCAACAATTTTAACTTACATTTGCCCAATAAAGTTCTTTATTTTTCAACCTTTGTAGGCTAGCAGTCCCCTGGATATCCATAACAGGTTAATCTTGACAGAAAATCACTTCAAACCATATTTGGTGCTATATTCATAGTATCAAACTAACCCTATACATCTGTAGCTTAATAAAGATATAATTTGACCATACCTAACTGGGGTTCAGGCTTGCTTTCAGCTCTATGCATTGAGAGTAGGCCTAAGATTCCCATAAACGATAAGGATTCCTGAATGAACAGTAATTCGCCAAAGCTTGTAGATGGGATGGGACGAACCATTGTTAACCTGAGGATTTCGGTTACTGACCGCTGTAATTTTCGTTGCACCTATTGCATGCCAGCAGATAACGTTGAGTTCATGGACCGAAGCAACCTGCTGTCATTTGAAGAAATTCATCGTGTGGTGACTATTGTTTCGAAATTAGGGATCAACCGTATTAGATTGACCGGTGGGGAACCTCTTATGAGAAAAGGCCTACCCATTCTGATTAAAATGATAGATAAGGTCGAAGGCATTGACGACATTGCCATGACCACCAACGCCTATTTCCTTAAAGACCAAGCCCAAAGTTTGATAGAAGCCGGACTGAAAAGGCTTAACGTCAGCCTCGACGCACTCGATCCCGATAAGTTTCGCGATGTAAATCGAAGAGACTGTCTGAATTCCGTTTTAGAAGGCCTGAATACGGCTCGCAAAGTAGGATTCAAATCCATCAAGATCAACGCCGTGGCCGTTCGCAATTTTTCTGAGCCTGAAATTATGGGTTTGATCGAAATGGGGAGATCCGATGGCTTCGAAATCCGCTTTATCGAGTTCATGCCGTTAGACTCAGATAAAACGTGGGAACGCAACAAAGTCCTGTTCGGGCACGAAATTATCGATATCATTAAGAAAAAATATGAACTAGTCCCGATCGACAACTCTCTGGAAATCGGCCCTGCCAGCGAATACAATTTCGCAGATGGCAAAGGTAAAGTCGGAATCATTACAGCAGTGAGCAATCCGTTCTGCGATCACTGCAACCGCATCCGCATGACAGCCGATGGAAAACTGAGAACTTGCCTGTTCTCCGAAAATGAGCACGACTTGAAAAACCTGATCCGAAACGGCGCAAGTGACGAAGTAATCGCCGAAGCTATACAACAAGCCGTCTTGATCAAAGAACCCGGCCACAAAATCAATCTAAAAGATTTCAAACAACCCAACCGCGCCATGCACGCCATCGGCGGGTAATTTAGCATAGCCAACATAGCAATTTTTTTACCCCTGCAAGGCACAAAACCTAAGGAAAAAGATCGCTCCCACACACCTTGTAAGCCAACCGACTTATCGATTGAAATCCAAAAATATACTTTAAAGAACAGCTCTAATCGAAATGAATGAGAATTTATGACCGTTCGAGAGTCTCACCGTAGGTGGATTATTTTTCTCGGACTACAGTTCCCGGTTTGTTGCGAAGCAAAACCCATTCATTCAGTTTCCTGACCTCTTCAGGATTTAACGCGTTGAGGAGGGACCTTGGATCGGAGTGGTCTTCATCGTTGACCACAACACAATAGTTCCGTTCAAGATAGGCAGCAACATGGGCCTTAAATTGTGGAAACTGGGAAAACATTTCACAAAAAATTTCTGCATGGTATTCTGGCTTAAGATTTTTAGCATCAAACCGGTAAAGTTTGATATCTAATTTCTTTTTAAAATCGGCTCGGATTAAAAGACCCATGGTAAAACACTCCCAACGTAAGAAACCTAATTTTACAGGAATTTTGCTAAACAACCAAAACCAAAATCCTCTATATTTTTATCCACCCACACAATAATCATAAGCTCAGACTAAGGATATATTTTATAATATGTAACCTAGCAAACTAGCCGGCTCTCGCAAGGCTTGGCAGGAAAAATTAACTCAAAGTTAATTCTATATTGTATCCAGTGTAAATTATGTGCAGGGTGATTATTTTTTATTTTGGAGACTCCACTGATGAAAAAAGAACCTAAAACTAACCGACTGCAAAATCTGCTCGAATTTATCGACCGGTCTCCCACGCCCTTCCATGCTGTGCAGGAAATGGCCTGCACTCTTAGCGAGAAGGGCTTTAAAAAATTGAATGAGACGGATGCTTGGGAACTGGTTCCGAACAATCAGTATTTTCTTACCCGAAACGATTCATCCCTGATCGCTTTTAAGGTGGGGTCAAAACCCAGCGAAGGGTTTAAAATCATCGGCGCCCATACAGATAGCCCTAACCTCAGGCTGAAACCCAATGCCGGGTTTTCTAAAAGTGGCTATCTGCAACTGGGAGTGGAGGTATATGGAGGAGTACTTCTCTCTACTTGGACAGACCGAGACTTATCCCTCGCAGGACGAGTGATTTTAGGCGGCAAGAAAAAACCCTACTCAAAATTAGTCCGGTTTGAGGAACCTTTATTACGCATCCCTCAATTAGCTATTCACCTGAACCGGGATGTTAATATAAAAGGGTTAATTCTCAACGCTCAAAACCATTTGCCACCCATTTTTTCTTTGCAAAAGAAATCCTCACCTGATGAGATTCTTAAAAAAATGATCTCTGGAAAATTGAAATGCCG
>DUAA01000240.1 GCA_012961055.1 Nitrospinaceae bacterium | reverse complement strand
GTGGAAAATGCCAAAAGCGAGCAAGATGCGAAAGAAGTCGCCTATACCATTGCCCATTCACCCTTAGTAAAAACAGCCTTTTTTGCCAGCGATCCAAATTGGGGGCGTATTTTAGCCGCCGTTGGTCGTGCGAATATTGAAAACCTCAATGTGGATAAGGTGTCTATTGACCTAAATGATGTCTGCATCGTTGATGCGGGGAAACGAGCAGCGGATTACACCGAAGAAAGGGGGCAAACAGTGATGAACAAGGAAGAAATCACCGTACGTGTTTGTTTAGCGCAAGGTGATTACCAGTCTTCAGTGCTCACGTGTGACTTGTCTTACGATTACGTTAAAATAAACGCCGAGTATCGCTCTTAACCGGCTAGAAATGCACGCTAAATGTTACATGTAGCCGTTGGTGTTATAAAAAACAAACAAGGCGATGTGTTAATCAGTCGCCGAGCAAGCGGGGTTCATCAAGGCGGTTTATGGGAGTTCCCCGGTGGTAAGGTGGAAGAAGGCGAAAGCACCTATCAAGCCTTAAAAAGGGAATTAACTGAAGAGCTAGGCATCACGATTAGTTCGTCTAGGCCCTTGCTGGATATTTACCATGACTATGGTGATTTGAAGGTGCACCTTGATGTGCATCAGGTTGATTCGTTTCATGGGATCCCTCAAAGTATAGAAAGCCAACCCGTCAAATGGATCGCTATACCTGAACTCAAACGATACGCTTTTCCAGTGGCTAATAAAAAAATTATAGATAACCTAAACTTGTCCGATTATTACCCGATTGTCGATGATTCGCTTGGGGGTGCAGAGCAGATGTTGATACATTTAAGTGGGTTACTGGCTCAGAGGTATTCAATGATTCAATTACGAGCCAAGTCGTTGGATAAAGAAAGTTTCGCGAAATTAGCAAAAGCGGCTATGGAGTTATGCAATAAGAAAGGAGTCACGCTCTTTTTAAATACGAGTATCGACGCAGCGTTGGCGTTAAATGCAAAAGCAGTACACCTAAGTGTTGACGAGTTTCATTCGGCACAGTTCCCCCTTCCTGAAAACCTTCTGGTATCGACCTCATGTCATTCTGAACAAGACCTTAGGCAAGCACAGGAAGCGTGTGTTTTATTTGCTGTCTTATCTCCTGTTGCAAAAACAAAATCGCACCCAGAAGCAACGCCATTAGGTTGGGAGTTGTTTTCCAAAATTTCAGAAAAATTCAAACTTCCCGTTTTTGCGTTAGGTGGAGTAGGGCCGATGGATATAGAACACGCTAAATTAATGAGGGCTTATGGGGTCGCTGGAATTCGTGCTTTTATAAATGAAACGGGTTAATGCTTTTCTAAAAGAACTCACCTTCAAGATTCTCGAGTTCTTCATTTAAGTAGGCGGGTTCGCCTGAAATTGCATGCTTTTCGGAAGCCCAGTCGCCTAAGTCAATAATTTTGCAGCGCTCACAACAAAATGGCTTGAAGGGAGATTCCTGATTCCAAAGAACCTTTTTTTCACATGAAGGGCATGAGACAGATGTAGTCATAAGATTAAAGTTGGCAAATATTTAAAGTGAAGTCGATATCGTTATTTGTTTGGCTAGGTCTCTCAGAATCATTGGGCTCCATAAATCGCACGGTGAAACGATGTTTGCCCCCGCTTATTTCTGCAAAGTATTTGGTGTTCATTGTAAGTGCAACGCGAAGTAGTTGAACGGGTTGCGACTTTTCAAGGTTTTGTTGATAAAAACCAGAACCAGCCGTTTTTAATACAGGTGTTGAACTAAAACGAATGAACTGTAGGAGCAAAGAAATAGCTTTCGCAATGGGATGTAAATGATTAGTCCAAGCGTGTATTGCCTCGCGACGTTGTTGGAATGGTTTGTTTAACCAAAAGTGATACGCGGGAAGGTCAAAATCGCAAGTACCACCGGGTGTACTATTACGTTGAGCTAAGCACTTTAACAAATTAACTTGCCCTATTACTTGGTCAATTCTGCCGGTAGAGGATGTCAGCTCAAGGTTTAATCGGGTCAGTTGTTCGATGCTCTGTTCTAGCTTTTCGCGGTCTACTTTTGGGTTTTGCGCGAAAATAACCAGCGACTTGGTATGACGTTCAATTTCTT
>DUAA01000239.1 GCA_012961055.1 Nitrospinaceae bacterium | reverse complement strand
GTTTTAAAGTTGGACTTATTTCGGATAGAAGGTTTTTACCATGATCGCGGCTATCTGAGAGTTAAGGTCTTGGAACCCCGTATAGATATAAATCAAAGTGCGAGAGAAATTCATATAACCATCCCGATTGAAGAGGGGCCTCAATTCCGTGTAAAGAGCCTGGATCTAAAAGGAGACGATACGATTTCTCCGGATGAAATTGAAAAAAGGATTCTGACTAAAGTCGGTGATGTTTATAATGTGTCACAGCTTCGTCAGGATATATTGACCATCACGGACTTGTATGGACAAAAGGGGCATGCTTACGCAGACGTACACCCGACTTCCAAACTTAATGATAAAGACCGTACTGTTAACCTGACGATTGAAATTGATAAGGGTAAAAAGGTCTACGTTGGTAATATCGAAGTCCTGGGGAATATCAAAACGCGGGACAATGTTATTCGCCGGGAGTTTCGATTGAAGGAGGGAGAACTTTTTGACGGCTCAAAATTGAAACGCAGTAAGCAGCGTATTAACAATCTCAATTTTTTTGAAGATGTTAAAATTGATACCCATAGAGGCCAAGATCCCGACCTTATTGATATTCTTACGACGGTAACAGAAAAACCTACTGGAACTTTCTCGATCGGGGTTGGTTTCAGTTCTGTTGAAAATTTTGTTTTCAATACTTCGATTTCCCAAGGCAACCTATTCGGAAATGGGCAAACTTTGGCCTTAACTGCCGAGTTATCTTCCATCCGCACAGATTTTAGTATAGCTTTTACGGAACCACGGCTCAACGATTCCGAAGTCTCCTTAGGTGTCAGTGCTTTTAACGAAGACCAGGATTACTTGAGTTTTGATTCTAAATCAACTGGCGGTAGTTTTAGTTTGGGTAAGAACCTTACCGAATATGAATCGATTAACATTAGTTATAGGCTGGCTAATGTAAAGATGTCCGGAATAGCTGCTGCTGATGAAACGGAATCCTTTAAAAATGAAACCCGGTTGACCAGCAGAATTTCGCCAACGTTTGTTCATGATTCTCGGGATAATTTTTTAAACCCTTCCACGGGCTGGAGGCATAAGCTAGGGTTTGAACTCGCGGGGCTGGGAGGTAGTAAATTTACTAAATCTGTTTATGAGGTAACCTATTATCGTCCTCTGATTGGAAAGCTCGTGGCTGCTGCCCACGCCCGGGTTAATTACGCCGAGGGATATGGTGGTGAAACACTTCCTAGCTTTGAAAATTATTTCATGGGAGGAGCAACTTCCTTACGGGGTTTTAACATTGAAGATGTTGGTCCAAAAAATTCTAAGGGTGAATCATTAGGAGGCACCAAATCACTTCTTTTGAATTTAGAGGCTCAATATCCTTTCTCCAGGTCTTTTCGCGGTTTTCTGTTTTTGGATGGTGGAAATATTTATGGCTCGGGGGCTGACATCAGTTCTACAGACACAAATTTTAATTTAGGAAAAATGCGAAGCAGTATTGGTGGCGGCATCCGATTCTTAAGTCCCTTTGGGCCACTTAGCTTTGCTTATGGGGTTAAACTGGATAGAAAATCTGGTGAGAGTGCCGCAGAATTTCATTTTTCAGCAGGAAGTGCATTTTAGAATTTAAATTTTTAAAGGGATTAAGTTCATGCAGTTATTAAACTCTCGAAGATCTGTGGCCATTAAATTTTTACTCGTGCTTGGCTTTTTAGTTTGCGGGCCATTAACAATTTCTTCTTTTGCTGCAGAGAGTCGAGTTGGGTTTGTCGATATCCAAAAAGCGGTTTCTGGCACCAAGGATTGGAAAGCCAGTTTTATTAAATTTAAATCGGACTTTGCAAAAGAGCAGCAGCGAATTAAGATTAGAGAGAAAAAAATCAAGAAATTACTGGCTCAATTGAGCAAACAAAGCTTCGTTCTTACTCCGGAGCTAAAAAAGAAAAAAGAAGAACAGTTAAGAAAAGAAAAAATTGATTTTGAAAGATATGTTCAGGATCAGAATGCGGAGTTTGGCAAAAAAGAAAAAGAAATAACCCAGAAAATTTTTCTGAAAATGATTAATGTAATAAGAAAAATTGGCAAAGAAAAGACATACACAATGATTCTAGAACAGAAGAATGTCTTATATCATGACCGAGGCAACGATTTAACAAAATTAGCAACTCGTACCTATGACCGAGTTAATAAATAGTTTCAGAACAGACTTCCTTAGTAAAAAATTGCTTGATCCAGCATTTTGACTCACTGATTCTTCCAAAGAAACTTCGCAATTTTTAAATGTAAGAGTAGAACTCTATTATGATGGATATTAATGAAATAAAAAAAATCCTTCCCCATAGGTATCCATTTTTGCTGGTAGATAAAGTGATTGAATGCGATATGGAATCAAGAATTGTAGGTATTAAAAATGTGACGACTAATGAGCCTTTTTTCCAGGGCCACTTCCCAGAGTTTCCAGTCATGCCTGGAGTTCTTATTATCGAGGCTCTTGCGCAGGTCGCCTGTATTTTAGGGATAAAAATATTGAACCGCGAAGGTGAGTCAGCTGTGTTCTTTACCGGTATCGATAAAGCCAAATTCAGGCGACCGGTTGTCCCGGGAGATCAATTGCGTCTTGAGTTGAAAAAAATAAAACAAAGAGGGACGCTATTCCGGTTTGAGGGGAAGGCATATGTAGGAGAGGCTTTAGCAACTGAATGTACTATTCAAGCTATGCTTGGTAAAAGTTGAAATTTATAGTTTTATATTGAGCACAATTCCCTGGTCTAAGTAGGCCAATGAAAATGTTTTTTATCCCGTGATGATTCACTCCAGCGCATTCATTCATCCAAGCTCCAAATTGGCTCAAGGCATTACCATAGGCCCTTTTACTACTATTGGTCCAGATGTCCAGATCGGAGAAGGGACAATAATAGGACCCAATGTTCTGATTGAAGCGGGTACTATTATTGGGAAAAACTGTGAAATTTTTCATGGTGCGTCTCTGGGAGGGAAGCCTCAAATAATAAATTTTAAAAATGTTCCTGCTAAAGTGGAAATTGGCGATGGAACGGTGATTCGAGAGTATGTAACCATCCATCGCTCAGGAAGTGAGAATGGCGTGACCCGTGTTGGCGAGGGTTGTCTGCTCATGGCTTATTCTCATTTGGGTCATGACTGTGAAATTGGCGATCAGGTAGTGATCGTCAATAGTACGAGTTTGGCAGGTCATGTTATTGTAGAAGACAGAGTTTTTATATCGGCCCTCGTTGGCGTTCACCAATTTGTAAGAATCGGTCGGTATGCCATGGTAGCAGGATTGGCAGGCGTGAATCAGGATGTCATGCCCTTTTCTACGGTAGAGGGCAACCGGGCTCGCCTTCTCAGCGCCAACGCGATTGGGCTAAAGCGAGCAAATTTCAAACCAGATGTTCGGGCGGCCATCAAAAAAGCGTTGAAATTCATTGCTCAACCGGAACTGAATACCAAACAGGCTATAGAAAAAATTGAAGCTGAAATTGAAATGTTTGACGAAATTAATTATCTTATAAATTTCATAAAAAATTCTTCTAGGGGAGTAACCAAGTAGTGGCAAAGGTGAGAGTGGGAGTGGTCGGAACCGGAAGAATGGGAGGATACCATGTTGGCGTACTATCCGAAATGCAAGAGGTGGATATTGCCGGGGTGGTGGATGTTGATCCTGAGCGCAGGAAAGCCATCCAGGATAAATACAACATACCCGTATACTCAGATTATATGGAACTTTTCGGAAAGGTTGAAGTTGCGGTTGTCGCTGTTCCGACAATGATGCATTACCCCGTTGCTAAAGAACTACTTAAGGGTGGTATCCATATCCTGCTGGAAAAACCATGTGCTAACAGTCTTGATCATGCCCGTGAACTATTTCAGTTAGCTCAGGACAAGGATCTAATTTTGCATATTGGCCATGTGGAGCGTTTTAATGGTGCTGTGCAGGAACTTTACAAAATTATAGAAACTCCAATTTTTGTAGAGTGCAAACGTATGGGGCCTTTCACAGAAAGAATCAAGGACGATGGTGTTGTGTTGGATATAATGATCCATGATATAGACATCATTCTTAACCTGGTTAAATCCAAGGTAGTTGCAACCCATGTTCTTGGTGCTACCGTTTTTTCTGAAAAAGACGACTTGGTCAGTGCCCAACTGGAGTTTGAAAATGGGTGTATCGCCAATATTGTTGCCAGTCGGGTTTCGCAGAATAAAATTCGAACCTTGTCGGTTACCCAGAAAGATTCATTTGTGGTGTTGGATTACACCGACCAAGAAATATATGTTCATCGTAAATCATCATCTGAACATCAAATGAGCAAAGGCTCGTTACGTTACAAACAGGAATCACTGGTAGAACGAATTTTTGTCCACAAAGATAATCCCCTCAAGTTGGAGCTCAAACATTTCATTGATTGCGTAAAAAATGGAAGTCCCAGAAATGTAGCGGTGAATAATGAACTCTATTCATTGGAAATCGCTTTGGATATTCTTGGTCAATTTAACAAAAAAAGAAAAAATTAGACCTAGACTAAACTGCTTCGCTCATAATTTTCTGAAATTGTGGAGCGAGGTGTGACACACCTTCTTTAAACCATCTTTTAGCATATCAACATGCAAACTACTCTTGACAGGATAGGCCTTATAGCTGGAGCTGGAGAAGTTCCCATCTATTTTGCGCAAAAAGCCAGCCAGCAAGGAATCAAACTTATCAGCATAGGATTCTCTGAAGAAATTAAAAATAGTTTGGCACCATATTCTGAAAGGAGTTATTCGGTTGGAGTCGGTCAGCCTGGTAAAATTTTTGAGACCTTGCATCAGAACAATGTGAAAGAATTATTGATTCTGGGCAAGGTGGAAAAGAGTGTGATTTTTAAATTGCAGAAGTTCGATTTTAAAGCTCTCCAGTTATTAAAAAATATTATGACCCATGAGGACAAGGTTTTATTGTTGGGAGTGATCGCTGAATTTGAAAAAGAAGGTTTCAGCGTTTTAAGCCAAAAGGAATTTTTGTCAGACATTTTTCCTGAAAAAGGCAACCTGACTCGCCGAGCGCCTACAAAACAGGAATTAGAGGATATTGAATTTGGGTTGCCTATTGCCAGAGAATTAGCAGACATGGAAATTGGTCAAACCCTGATAGTAAAGAATAAAATGGTGGTTGCTGTTGAAGCCATTGAAGGAACAGACCGAGCCATCCAAAGGGGATGTGAACTCGCCCAGAAAAATTGTGTGGTGATCAAAGTCAGTAGAACGAATCAGGACTACCGTTATGACAGTCCTGGTATTGGACCACAAACCATCCGCATGTTGGTCGAAGGCCGGGCAGGGGTTCTGGCACTGGAAGCAGAACGGGTAATGGTGGTAGAACAAATGAAGGTTGTTGGTCTTGCTGATGAGGCCAAAATTTCAGTAGTATGTGTTTAGTTGCCGAGACAATTTGTTACCACAAAAAACACTTCTAGTTATTCCTTTCTTTGTATCCAGTGACCGGCGGAGGTTCACTGTGAATTTTATAATAAAATGAATGATAAACCTTATCGCTATTTAGTTGTTGCTGGAGAGGCATCTGGAGATTTGCATGGTTCAAACCTGATATCAGCACTAAAGGTTTTACAACCGCTTGCGCGCTTCTCCGGAATGGGTGGTTCACGAATGCGGGAAGCCGGTGTGGAAACGCTATTTGGTATCGAGCGCATGGGGACGGTTGGAGTGATTGAGGTCCTGAACGAATTCGATCATTATTATAAAGTCTATCGAACATTGATGAAAGAAATCGCCTCGCGTAAGTATGATGCGGTGATTCTCATCGACTACCCGACATTAAACCTACGACTGGCAAAACAGGGTCGACGTTTTGATTGTCCAGTACTGTTTTTCATCAGCCCGCAGATATGGGCATGGAGGAAAGGCCGCATCAAGGATATTCGTGAATCAGTAAGAAAGATGTTTGTTATTCTCCCGTTTGAGGAGAAGTTGTATTTGGATGCCGGGGTTGACGCAGAATTTTTGGGTCATCCATTTATAGATATGGTCCATCCAAGCCGGTCACGTGAAGAAAGCAAAATGAAATATTCTCTGGAACCAGGGATCAAGACTATAGGGATTTTACCCGGAAGCCGGATGAACGAGATCAACTCGCTTTTAGGTGTGATGGTCGAGGCGGCTGAAAGAATTCGTAATGAATTGGGTTCCTGTCAGTTTCTTCTTCCTATAGCCGATTCCATCGACCCTGATTTAATCCGCGAGCGGCTGGGTTCTAATTCGCTTGGTATCCAATTGATACAAGGGGAAGCTTATGATGTAATGAACATTTGTGACACGGTGATTATTGCATCCGGTTCGGCTACTCTGGAAGCAGGTATCCTTGGATGCCCCATGGTTATTGTTTATAAATTGAATCCATTGACTTACTGGATGGCGCGCCTGTTAGTAAAAATTCCACTTGTAGGGCTGGTTAATATCGTTGCAGGGGAAGGCGTGGTGCCTGAATTGATCCAGGATAAGGTGACAGCTGAAAATATCTCTGCCGAGGTGCTAGCCCTATTAAGGGATCCAGAAAAGGAGCAGGCTGTTCGTGAACGTCTTCTGCGAATCAAGAAATCTCTGGGAGAACCGGGAGTCATGAAGGTTGTTGCAAAACGTATTGCCGATTTCATGGATGGATTGAGCGCGAATGAAAAAATTCTTATATAATTATATAATTCCATATCTTCTTTTTGTTTTGATTTATTTATGGTGTGCAACCCTGCGCGCAAGAAACTTGAATGAACAAGAGGAACATCATTTTAAGGATCTTGCAGGACCTTATATCCTCACCTTGTGGCATGGCAGGATTTTTTACCTGTTTTATTATCTTCGCCGGCACCCGGATTATTTTTTGCTGATCAGTCCAAGTGAAGATGGAGATCTTTTAGCTCGTCTTGCAACCTTGATGGGTTATTCTGTGATACGGGGATCGACGTATAAAAAAACGATTTCCGCAGCCCGTTCCCTAATCAAAGTGTTACGCAAAAACCAGAGGATAATTATTATCGCCGATGGTTCCCGCGGACCAAGATGTGTGGCGCATTCGGGACCGTTGCAACTGGCTGGAATTACTGGAGCACCTATATTTCCTATGACCTTCGGAGCGAAAAACAAAGTGGTTTTAAATACCTGGGATCGGTTTATCCTACCTCTACCTTTTACCCAGTGTTTCCTCAATTTTTCCTCCCCCCTGACTCTAAATCCTAAATCCTCTGATGAAACTATAGAGGGAAAACGGTTAGATTTGGAAAATACTCTAAATCATATAAGTCAAGCAACCGACGAGGCCTGAAAACGCAATAACCTTAGTCATTTCTAGCCTCTCTGAATGCTTAAGTTTTGGGCATGCAAGGTCGTTTGAATTTGCCTATGGGGTATGATATAGTTCGCGCTAATCGCAGAACTCTTTTAATTTGATAGCTTTTTAGAAGAACTTGTCAAAGTTGATCCAAGGGCTTTCTTGGTATGATAATTGAGGCTTGTTGAGGAAACCGATTAATGAAGGCTTGAAATAGTGTCGTTTATATGGCTGGTTGATAAGTTTATTCATAAATGAACAGCCTAGCGAATCGGATTTTTTTTAACCAACTGGCTATAGGAAAAAAATATGAAGAAGGTTGAGGCGATCATTAAACCGTTCAAGTTGGACGAAGTCAAAGATAAGTTGAATGAGATCGGAGTTCGAGGAATAACTGTCAGCGAAGTTAAGGGGTTTGGCAGGCAAAAGGGTCACACAGAACTGTATCGTGGCGCGGAGTATGTGGTGGACTTTCTTCCGAAAATTAAAATGGAGATTGTTGTCACCGATGACCAGGTGGAAGAGGTGGTTGATACTATATTGAAGGCTGCGCAAACTGGCAGGATCGGTGACGGGAAAATATTTATAATAAATTTGCAGGATACTGTGCGTATTCGTACTGGCGAACGTGGGGAAGACGCTATTTAATCTCTAAAGGTTATTAAGAGCAGCTGGCCCTGTTTCAAAGATTAAACTGAGAGTTTCCAGTCCGGGATTAGTAAGCTTTTAAAGTTAAACTGGGCCGTAATGACGGCATCAGTTTTTTATTTTTTTTATTATTGTAATTTTTAACTATTTTTTGCAGGAGAAATGTTAATGACCCCCAAAGAGGCGGTAGATTACGCTAAACAAAATAAAGCTCGAGTCATCGATTTGAAATTTATGGATCTGTTGGGTTCGTGGCAGCACTTTTCTGTTCCCATCAGTGAATTAGAGGAAAGTTTGTTTGAAGAAGGGCTGGGTTTCGATGGCTCAAGTATCCGCGGTTGGCAGGCCATCAACAACAGTGACATGCTGGTTATTCCTGATCCAGCTACAACGGTGATGGATCCTTTTATGAAGCATCCGACGGTTAGTATGATTTGTAATATTGTTGACCCAATCACCAAGGAAAAATACAGCCGAGATCCGCGAAACATAGGCCAAAAAGCCGAAGCCTATCTTAAGTCTACGGGAATCGGCGACACAGCGTATTTTGGTCCTGAAGCTGAGTTTTTTATCTTCGATAATATTCAGTACGACTCAACGACTAACGAATCGTTTTATTCCATTGATTCAGAAGAGGGTACCTGGAATACAGGTAGTGATGAAGGCCCGAACCTCGGTCACAAACCGCGCCATAAAGAAGGTTATTTCCCAGTTGCTCCGTCCGACACGCTTCAGGATATTCGATCTGAAATGATGTTGACGATGGAAGAGGTTGGTGTCGAGATGGAATGTCATCATCATGAAGTGGCAACAGGGGGTCAGTGTGAACTCGCGATGCGTTTTTCGTCACTCGTCGATTGCGCCGATAAACTGATGTGGTACAAATATATTGTTAAAAATGTTGCCAAGGCACACGGTAAAACGGCGACCTTTATGCCGAAACCCATGTATGGCGATAACGGAACGGGAATGCACACCCACCAGAGTATCTGGAAGGATGGAAAGCCACTGTTTGCTGGAAACAGTTATGCAGGTTTTAGCGAAATGGGAATGCACTATATCGGCGGAATTTTGAAACATTCCCGGGCGATTTGTGCTTTCGCTGCACCGACCACCAACTCTTACAAAAGGTTGGTGCCGGGTTTTGAAGCCCCGGTCAATCTGGCTTACTCCAGTCGTAACCGGAGCGCGGCCATTCGTATACCAATGTATTCGCCCAGTCCGAAAGCGAAGCGGTTGGAAATTCGCTATCCTGATCCTTCTTGCAATGGTTACTTAGCTTTTTCAGTAATGCTCATGGCAGGTCTGGACGGTATTGAAAATAAGATTGACCCGGGTGAGCCATTGGATAAAAACATTTACTCCCTTGGGGCGGAGGAGTTGGCCAATATTCCCACCTTGCCTCACTCTTTGGATGAATCCCTGCAGGCTCTGCAAGAAGATCATGAGTTCCTCCTTAAAGGTGATGTGTTCACTCAGGACCTTATCGATACCTGGATCGATTATAAACGTGAAAATGAGATTGATCCCTTGCGATTGCGACCACACCCCTTGGAGTTCGGGATGTATTACGATTGTTAATTTGATAGAAAGTTTAGAGTTTGTAAAACCCCTGGGTTCGCCCAGGGGTTTTTTTTTGTGATAAGTTAATAGGGATTGATCCTGGATATTGAAAGGGTATTCCAGTCACCTTATCTTCTTAATTCTGCACTCTTTGAAAATACGAGTTAACAAAAGCAAATTCATGACATTTAACGCAAAACTGATTCATAGCATTCATCAGCGTATGCGCTGGAATAAGACGCTATCGAAACCTTTACAGGGTTTGGGTATTCGCGAACCGGAAACCGCTTGGAAAAACCTCATTGCCTTGGCGGGTCATGCCAATTTTGAAAAACTCTATCCAGATTTTTTTCAAATGTTGTTGGAAATGATTTCCAACTCTCATAATGCCGATATGGCTTTGCACAACTTGGAAAGATTTTCAGAGAAGATTCTGGATAAAGATCATTTGTACATGCAACTTACTGAATCACCTTCTCTTTTTATTGCTCTGGTATTTTTATTTTCTGGGAGCCAGATGCTTACCGATACTCTTCTCAAAGAACCCTCATACGTTGATTGGTTGAACAGACCGGAGATATTAGCCAATTCCAAATCAAAAGACATGTTGATGCGGGACTTCTATGAAATGGCTGGAGAAGAGTTTCTAAGTAAAAATATTTTTTCTGTGTTAAGGAATTTTAAAAAGAGAGAATACATACGAATCGGGTTGCGTGATTTGTTGGCTAAAGCTGACTTAAAGGAAACGGTTGAAGATACTTCTAACCTCGCAGATGTCTGTCTGCAAGTTGCTTATGAACATGCTGATCGGAAATTACGCAAGAAATATGGAAACCCATTTTATAAGGATATAAACAATAATTATACGGAATCAGAGTTTGCTATCCTGAGTATGGGAAAACTAGGCGGACTAGAACTCAATTATAGCTCCGATATTGACCTGATTTATATTTATACTTCCAGCCAGGGAGAAACACGTCCTTCAAACGAAGGTGACCCTTCCATTCTAAGCATTTCCAATCATGAGTATTTTACCAAATTAGCATTAGAAATTACGAAGTCCCTCAACGAAATCACCTCCGATGGCAATGTGTTCCGGGTAGACCTAGAACTGCGACCGGAAGGACAAAGTGGTGAAATCGCAAATTCCCTAGCAAGTTGCGAAATTTATTATCAATCATGGGGAAGAACCTGGGAACGACAAGCTCTCATCAAAGCCCGTGTTTCGGCAGGAAGTGAAAATCTGGGCCAAGCATTTTTCGAGATGATTGAACCATTTATCTACCGTCGTAGTTTGGACTTTGAGGCCATTGAGGAAATTAAGTCCATGAAGTACCAGATCAATAAGAATTTGAAGGGAAAACACTCAAAGGGGAATATCAAGTTGGGATTTGGGGGAATCCGGGAAGTGGAATTTACTGTTCAAGCCTATCAATTATTGCTGGGAGGCAGGGATAAAAGTTTGCGTGTGCGCGATTCGTTGGGAGCGATGCAAATACTTTTTGAAAAAAATATTCTGACTGTTGAGGATCACGATCAGCTTCGTGCGGCATATATTTTTCTACGTAATCTGGAAAACCGCGTTCAGATTACGTTTGGCCAGCAAACTTACCTTCTACCCAATAACGAAACTGATCTTGCCATCCTGGCCCGGAAAATGAGGATAACAGGCGAGAACCAGAAAAGTCTGGCGAATAATTTAATGCAAGAATATGAAAACCACACCCAATTTGTGGGAAAGCTTTTTGCCGATCAATTTATAGAAAAAGAAAACCGGGAAGAGGCTGAAACTTATTCTGGTAGGAGAAGCCGTTCCCGCATTGGGGAAGAACAGTTTTCTGAAAACGGGCTGGCTGAAATTTCTCTTCTTACTGATCCCAAAAGAGCATTCCGGTTTTTACGATCGTTTCGCGATGGAGCTCAATTTTCGCATCCTTCTGTACATAGTATTCAGAAATTTTACAGCATTATTCCTAAAATATTTGAGCAATGCAGAATTGTTCCCAAACCTGATTTCGCAATCGAGAACCTGTGCAAGTTTGTCGAAGCGAGTGGGACGAGAGAGTCTTATCTCAACCTTTTTCAGACCAATGAAAATTTCCTTGAATTGCTGCTTATACTTTTCGGCAGCAGTGGGCTGCTTTCACAAATTCTAATCAGACGGCCTGATCTCGTGGATGTGCTGACTAATATAGAAGCCATTTACCGATTCAAGCAGCCAAAAAATATTCAGGAAGATTTAAACAACGCATTAATAAATATAAATGATATAGAGTCTAAGTCTCTGGTGGTGCGTCGAATCAAGCAGGCGGAAGAACTTCGTATCGGAGTGCGCTATTTGATCAAAGAGGCAGATCTTGCGGGAACTCTGGAAGACCTTTCTAACCTGGCTGATGTGTTTTTGAAGACGGTTTATCGAATCGCTTGTGAGGAACTCGATATAAAATCATCCACCAATAATCCCCACAATTTCTGCATCATTGGCATGGGCAAACTGGGAGGGCGTGAACTCAACTTCGGGTCTGACCTGGACGTTCTTCTGGTCTATGATGAAGGGGCAGGTAAACCTCCACCGGAAGGATTCGCCAGCCACAACTCGGTCCTGTCCCAGTTGATCTATAAACTCACTTCAGAAATGACCTCGGCGGGTTATGCTTATAGAATTGATACGAAGCTACGTCCGGAAGGCGATGCGGGGGTGCTAGTGCTTTCTGTTCAGGGTTACGAAAAATATTTTCAGTCGCGTGCGAGAGTCTGGGAACAACAGGCGCTAGTGCGGGCTCGATTTGTCGCAGGCAATGCTGAAGTGGGTAAAAAATTTATTGAATCCGCTCACCTCTTTGTTTATCAGAATAAGTTTGAATATGTGTCTCTCATTGAAATATCGCGTTCGCGCGAAAGAATGGAATTGGAGTTGGCTATGGAAGCCATTAAAGGTAAG
>DUAA01000238.1:8032-12480 GCA_012961055.1 Nitrospinaceae bacterium | reverse complement strand
AGATTCAACTTGGACAACATTTACATTGCTGACTGGATCCGAGAGAAAACTGAAACCACTAAAACCTATGGAATCCAGTCATGACCCTTCTTAATACTATTCTTCCAGAACAACGCCGGGGAAAACTCAAGGCTCTTCTAGAATCCGGGAGAACCATTCGCGTACTTGAGGCTCATAATGGGCTGAGCGGCATTATTGCCAACACGGTTGAAGTAACTGGGGAATCAGATGGGCAACGCGTTGCCCTGCAATTTGATGCCATTTGGGAAAGCAGTCTTACCGACTCGGCGTCCAAAGGACACCCCGATATCGAGGTCGTCACTTTTGATTCCCGTCTCCATACCATCAACGAAATCCTTGCTGTAACGGATAAAGCCATGATCGTTGACGGCGATACAGGAGGAGATGCAAACACCTTCGAATATACTATTTCTAAACTTGAACGGGCCGGTGTATCTGCAGTTATTATTGAAGATAAAGTTTTTCCAAAACGTAATAGTCTGGAATCCGGTATCCAACAAAACCTGCAGGAACCTGAAGTCTTTGCACAAAAAATTCGACGTGGAAAAAGCATTCAGAAAAGTGATGAGTTCATGATTATCGCTCGCATTGAAAGCCTTATTGCCGGCAAGCCCATGGAAGACGCTCTGAACAGAGCCAAGCTTTATCTCCAAGCTGGCGTCGATGGAATCATGATCCACTCAAAATCTAAAAGTCCGGATGAAGTATTGGAATTTGCTAAAGAATATCAGGTTATTTTGAAAAATCTCAACCTGAACAAACCACTAGTATGTGTTCCCACCACATATAACAAGATCACCGAGGACGAACTGAATGCGGCGGGGTTTAATATCATCATATATGCCAATCACCTCTTGCGCAGTGCTTATCAGGTAATGATGGAAACGGCTAAAACCCTCCTGAGAAATCAGAGGTCTCTAGAAGCCGACCCGCTATGTGCACCCGTTCGGGATATTTTCAAAACCGTAGGTTTTTTGGAAGTAACGGAAAAAGACCAGCATGATGAATTGACCACCAATATTCCGGTGATCATTCCTGCTGCTGGAGAAGACCCCGTCTTTCAGAAAATTCTAAATGGAAAACCCAAAAACATGCTGGAAATTGGCGGTAAGACGCTTCTCGCCCATCAGGTTCAAACCCTTAATAATGCTAACCTAGCGGACATCACGGTAATTACAGGGTATGGAAGAGATAATCTGTGCGCGGAGGGCATAAATATTTTGGAAAACCCAAATTACCACAAAGGTTCCATGCTCAATTCTCTGCTGGTTGCTAAGGAAAAGATGGTCAATGGATTCATCATGCTTTATTCTGACATCCTCATGGAAGATCACATTCTCAGAAAGCTTATGGAATGCAAGGAGGGTATCGTTCTAGTTGCGGACAACTCAACCCAGTACCATCAACCGGATGAGGGAAATATTCTTGACCACATTATAAGCAAAAACCACTACAAAGCCGCCCGACGCGAGATCCGATTCGTCAGCGAAAATATAGTGGCCAGCATTGGCAATAAGATAAATCCTGAAACGGCTACCCACGAATTCATAGGTCTTGCTCGGTTTAGCAAAACCGGGGCTGAGCAATTCCTCGAAACTTATAATGATGTGAAGCAAAATTTTTCTGGGCAATTTCAGGAGTCCGAGGATACCTCCCGTCTCACTTTCACTGATCTCATCCAGGAAATGATTGACCGCGGTTTTCTGATTCACTATATGGAAATCCATAAAGGCTGGCTAGAAATTCACAATATGGACCATATTGCCCTTGCTCAAAAATCCTTTAGCGCATAAAATCTCCCTTCCTCTTTTCCAAAAAAAACTATTGGGGAGCATTTAGCATATGTATTTTTCAAAACTTTTCATTCCCACATTAAAAGAATCTCCTGCTGACGCAGAGGTCACCAGCCACAAGCTCATGGTACGTGCAGGGATGATCCGTCAACTTGCTTCGGGGATTTACTCCATCCTTCCTCTAGGCCTACGAGTCTTAAGAAATGTCGAAAAAATCATTCGCGAAGAGATTGATCAAATTGGCGGACAAGAAGTTTTTCTCCCCAGCATTCAACCCGCCGAGTTATGGGTCGAAAGCAAACGATGGGATTTTTACGGTAAGGAACTATTACGAATTAAGGACAGGAATAATCGGGAATTCTGTTATGGCCCCACTCATGAAGAAGTCATCACCGATATAATTAGAAAAGAGGTCAAGTCTTACCGCCAACTACCTATTTTACTATATCAAATTCAAACCAAGTTTCGCGATGAGGTCAGGCCTCGATTCGGCATCATGCGCGGGCGAGAGTTCATGATGAAGGACGCCTACAGCTTTCACGCTGACGAAAAAGACACCCAGCACACCTATCACCAGATGGCACAGGCCTACACTAATATATTCAATCGATGCGGATTGAAGTTCAAACAGGTTCAGGCCGATGCGGGTGCAATCGGAGGCAGCTTTTCACATGAATTTACGGTGCTCGCTGATTCCGGAGAAGATGAAATAGGCTTTTGCGAAATTTGTGGTTACGCTTCGAATTTGGAACTTGCGGAATCAAAACCACCGTTTCCCAACATCACACCATCCATACAGCAAGACCTTAAAGAAGTAGAAACACCTGGTAAAAAATCTGTGAAAGAGGTCGCTGAGTTCCTAAACTTTCCTGAAAGACAAATCGTCAAAACTATTTTATTTGAAAATGAGAATGGGCTAGTAGCAGGCCTTGTTCGCGGCGACCATGAAATCAATCCTGTCAAAATGAAAAATCTGATCGGTTGCGAGTGGTTGCACCCTGCAGAACAAGAAATTCTTGCTAAATACCCAGAATTGCATTCCGGATATGTCGGACCTATAGATCTGAAACTTCCGGTTTATGCAGATCATGAAATTTCTGTTCTGCATAATTTTGTAATCGGAGCGAACAAACCTTCCACCCATTTCACAGGGGTTCAGGTCGAACGGGATTTTAAAATCGAGAAACTAGGAGATATCAGAACTGTCCGGGCTGATGACCCCTGCCCGCGATGCGAAAAGGGAACATATCATGTTAAACGCGGAATTGAAGTGGGTCATATTTTTATCCTCGGCACCAAATATTCTTCTGCTATGAAAGCCGTTTTTCTCGATCAGCAAGGCAAAGAAAACTCAATGATAATGGGTTGCTATGGCATTGGAGTTGGACGCACCGCCGCCGCCGCCATTGAACAAAACCATGATGAGAGAGGCATAGTCTGGCCTCGAAATCTGGCCCCATTTCAAGTGATAATCATTCCGGTCAACTACTCCAATGAAGAGTTAAAAAACGTCTGCGACTCGATATACAACCGGCTTAAAGAAATGGGCATCGAAACCCTTCTTGATGACCGGTCAGATCGTTTGGGTGTCAAACTGAAAGATGCTGACCTTATTGGTATTCCCCTGCAGATCATAATTGGACCCAAAAATCTCGCTACGAGACAGGTTGAGATTAAAACTCGTAAAACAAATGAATCAAACTTGCACTCCTATCCCGAAATTATTGAAGATATCCCTAATATTTTAAAGGGCTTATAGGAATTCAATCCGACTTCGTAAGTTTCCAGTTTTTCCTTGAAATCAAGGCTCAAGTTCTTGTACAATTCCCAGTACAATTATGGGTCCTGCATCGCGGGCTTTGAGCCCGCTTTTTTTTTATTTTTTTCAGGAGAAGGTGTTAAATCGATTTAAGATCTTGAAACCCCTTCAAAAGATGGGAGAATTGGCAAGCTCACATATATGAAAGAGGTTGTAATGACAAAAATCCCTATTGCCCAATCAGTTATGAACTTAATTGAACCTGTCCTGATGGGTCAGGGACTGGAATTGACTGATGTTGAATATAAAAAAGAAGGAAAGGATTGGGTCCTAAGGGTTTTTATTGACAAAGAAGAAGGCATCACCGTTGAAGACTGTAGGAAAATCAGCCACCTAACAGGAGACCTCATAGAAATTGAGGAAATTATCCAAACTCCCTTCAACTTGGAAGTCTCATCACCAGGCTTGGATCGGTCTCTTAAGCGGGAAAAGGACTTTGTGAAGTTCAAGGGAAAACGAATTCGCCTTCACAGCCTGGCCCCGATTGATAGCAGGAGAAAATTCATCGGCATTCTTTCTGACTTCAAGGATCAAACCGTATTCATGGATTTAGATGGGAAACCTTTTAAAATCCTATTGAGTCAAGTAGCAAAAGCAAACTTAGTCATTGAAATTTAGGTAAAATCATGGGTGTAGAGTTAATCAATATTTTGGAACAAATCAGTCGCGATAAAGGTATCGATAGGAACATTCTAATCGATGCTTTGAAATCTGCTGTCGAAGTGGCTGCACGCAAGAGATTTCTTACTGCCAAGGAATTGCAAACTGAGTTCAATGAAACCACTGGGGAAGTTGAAGTATACGTTGAAAAAACC
>DUAA01000238.1:7176-7987 GCA_012961055.1 Nitrospinaceae bacterium | reverse complement strand
AAGGAAGCTTCGACACTTGCTAACGATATCCAAATGGGAGATCAGGTCTTAGTTGAACAGGTTATCGATAATTATGGGCGCACTGCTGCCCAACTTGCTAAACAGGTGATCCTACAAAAACTCCGCGAAGCGGAAATTGACCTGCTTTATAACGACTATGTTGATAGAAAAGGCGAATTGATTAATGGCATAGTTCAACGGGTAGAGCATGGTGATCTTATCGTCGACCTTGGAAAAGCAGAAGGGGTTCTGCCACGACGTGAGCAGGTATTTCGAGAAAATTTTAATCGTGGAGAAAGAATTAGGGCTTATGTTCTCGATGTACGGAAAACACCAAAGAATGCTTTAGTAATTCTCTCCCGCACACATGTCGGGTTGATCAAGCATTTATTCCAAATGGAAGTTCCCGAAATCAGCGAGGGGATGGTAGAAATCATGGAAGTGGTCCGTGAGCCGAATGGTCGAACTAAAATTTCAGTACGGTCCAATGATCGGGAAATTGATGCCGTAGGCGCCTGTGTTGGTATGCGCGGAATGAGGGTCCAGTCTATTGTTCAGGAACTACGTGGAGAAAAAATTGAT
The DNA here is from genome assembly GCA_012961055.1 of Nitrospinaceae bacterium. Taxonomy (GTDB): domain Bacteria; phylum Nitrospinota; class Nitrospinia; order Nitrospinales; family VA-1; genus LS-NOB. Next base: position 7,405 of record DUAA01000238.1, on the reverse strand, counting down.
ATCGTCGAGTTCTCCGAAGACCCGGAAACCTATATCAGAAATGCGTTGAGCCCGGCTAAAGTTTTGAAAATCATCCTTAATCCAGATGAGAAACAAATGACAATCATTGTGGCCGGGGATCAAATGTCCTTGGCCATAGGGAAAAAAGGACAAAATGTGCGTCTGGCCGCCAAGCTTGTCCGGTGGAAGGTTGATATCAAAGGTCCCTCCGAAGATATAGAGCTAGACG
>DUAA01000238.1:2264-7166 GCA_012961055.1 Nitrospinaceae bacterium | reverse complement strand
AAAAACAGCACCCTTTTTTAAAAATTTCCGCTTCATCCGAGTTAGATTTTCTGGAAGATGTAAAAAACACCAAAGGTTTAGGCGAAAGGGTCAGATCAATTCTTTTTCAGGACAATCTTGTCACCTATGATGAAGCTATTAAAAGAGGGATAAAAGGCTTTACTGACTTGACAGGTATTGGCCCCAAAAAGGCCGAGAACTTGATGAAGTTAGTGGAAGATCAAAAAATAGCATCTGACGAAGAAGCTAAAAGGAATGAACTGGTAGAAGAAACCCCCGAAACAACTGCGCCGGATGAGGCCATTGCTAAAACCACTGAAAACGAAACTCCTATAAGTGAATCCTTCTCTGAAGAAGAGAGTGTTGAAGATACAGTGGATGATGAGGATGAAGAAATTTCAGTACAAGAATTGGTCGGTGTGAGCCCCGATACGTTGCAAACTCTTGTCAGCAATGGATTTGAAACTTTAGCTGAGCTTTCTATTACTCCGCTGGATGAACTCATCGCATTAGATGGCATTAATGAAGAAATTGGACAATCCATTTTGAGCCAGGTCAAACAACGCCTGACGAACATTGATGATGCTTAAAACTCTATACCGATCAACTTCATTCAATAGTTTATTGAAATTTTTACCCAAACCCGTGAACTTTGTACCAACTCCGGGCCTTAAGAAAATTGTATTGTTGTCTTAATAACAGGAGGAAATTTGCTTAAGATTCGCATCAACAAACTGGCTTTGGAGCTCAATGTCCGGAATAATCAGATCATTGAGGCCCTACAGAAGCATGATATTGCTGTAAAAAATTATATGAGTTCCATTGATAGTGAAGCTGCGGAATATATTCGTGACCTATTCACGCCTAAATCTGCTCCCCTGAAAGTGGTGAAAAAAGCCAAGGCCAAAATCAAAATAAAGGTTCCTTCTAAGGTAACAATCACAACTGCTAAGACCCAGGCTAAATCTACCGCCGCCAATAAAGCTCTAAAGAAATCAGAGGAAAAGGCAAAAAAAACCTCAACGGTAGAAGCTGAAATAAAAGACACGAAAAAAATAAAAACTACGGAAGAAGCCAAAAAATCAACCAAAACTAAAGAACAGTCTGAATTAAAAGTGATAAAAAAACTTGGCCTCAAAATAGTCAAAACTGAGGAAAAGCCAAAACCTGTCGAGAAAAAACCTGACCCAGCCCAAAAAGTTAAAACTCTCGCTTCGAAAAAGAAACCTACTATAGTAAAACGAACCCCCGTTGTATCCAAACCAATTCCCGAACCTGTTGTTGAAGAAGAAGTGTTCGAGCTGGTTCAAATTGGGGAAAACACCCCAGTGCGGGAACTTTCGGAGAAATTAAAATGTGCGCCCAATGAAATCATTAAAGAATTAATGGGCTTTGGAGTTCTGGCTAATATTAATCAGACTCTCAACTTTGAACTATCAAGCAAGGTGGCTGACAAACTTGGTTTTGAAGTAGAGCTTCTGATTGAAAAATCTGAACTAGGTTTCACTGAGGAAGAACAGGATAACATTGAGGATAATCTTACCAGAGCACCCATTGTTACCATCATGGGTCATGTCGATCACGGTAAGACTTCCCTTCTTGATGCAATCCGTAAAACCGAAGTTACCAAATTTGAGGCTGGAGGAATCACTCAGCATATTGGTGCCTATCAGGCCCACGTTAAAGGGTCAACCATCACTTTTCTTGACACACCGGGGCACGAGGCGTTTACGGCTATGAGAGCAAGGGGCGCCCAAGTAACAGACATTGTTGTTCTGGTGGTCGCCGCCGATGACGGAATCAAACCGCAGACCAAGGAAGCGATTCACCACGCCGAAGCAGCAGGGGTTCCGATTCTTGTGGCAATTAACAAGATAGATAAACACGATGCAAAACCCGATGAGGTCAAAAAACAGTTGGCGGATCTCGGTCTTTTGCCTGAAGATTGGGGCGGACAAACGATTTACGTAGAGGTCTCAGCTCTGACAGGGGCTGGGGTCGACAACCTCCTTGAAAACTTGCTCCTGCAAGCAGAAGTCATGGAATTGAAGGCAAATGCGACACTCCGAGGTAAGGGAGTGGTGGTTGAGTCCCGGTTAGACAAAGGACGCGGCCCCATTGCCACCTTGATCGTTCAAAGCGGGACTGTGAAAATCGGGCAACCTTTCATCGTTGGTTGCTATTTTGGCAAGGTCCGCGCACTTATTGATGACAAAGGCAAAAAGATTAAAAAAGCCATCCCTTCTACTCCTGTAGAAGTTGTAGGTTTGCCAGATGTTCCGCAACCGGGTGACCACTTCATGGTGGTTCAGGATGAAAAAAAAGCACGACAACTCAGTACCCTAAGACTACAGCAACAGCGAGAAACTCAACTGGCCCAATCTACACGAATCACCATGGATGATTTGCACCAACAGATAATGGAAGGTCGAGTTAAAGAACTCAATTTAATCATCAAAGCAGATGTGCAAGGCTCTATTCATGCTGTACAAGAAGCATTCAATAAGCTCAAAAACCAAGAAGTTCGCATCAAATGCATTCATGATGCTGTCGGGGGTATAACTGAGTCCGATGTGATTCTGGCTAGTGCATCAAATGCCATCATTATTGGTTTCAATGTGCGTCCGACAGACCAGGCCACAAAACTGGCAACAAGGGATCAGGTAGACATTCGACTTTACAGCATTATTTATGATGCTATCAATGATATGAAGCAGGCTTTAGAAGGGATGCTTGCTCCAAAGTTCAAGGAACGTATTATCGGCAAGGCCGAAGTCCGGGAAGTATTTACCCTTCCAAAGATTGGTGCAATCGCCGGTTGCCATGTGTTATCAGGGAAAATCGAGCGCAACATGGAGGCCCGGTTGATTCGAGATAGTGTGGTAGTCTACCAAGGCAAGATTGCTTCTATCAGAAGGTTTAAGGACGATGTGAAAGAGGTCGCAGCAGGTTATGACTGTGGCCTTTCAATCGAAAAATTCCAAGATCTAAAACAGGGAGATGTTATTGAGCCCTTTATCATGGAAGAGATCAAATCCTGATATGTGGTTCTCTGTAAACAACTATGGTCCTAGGTTGTTGCTCCATCAGGTTTTATTCGAACAGATGCCGGTCATTAAAAGATAAATACCGTATTCTCAGAGTCATTAAAGACCGGCTTAAAATGACTTTAATGTGTCTCTGAACGAAGTGGGTGAGCAGGACCATTAGCAAAGGCTCCACACAGGTATTTCGGTTGCAGGATCTGAAAACGCTTCCTTATATGGACGGGTTGATAACAAGGGTAGTTGATGCGATTGACAAGGCCAACCTAACCAAAACGACCGGATACAAAACTGAAACCATGGGAATGGGCTCCAAAAACTTTTGAAATAACAGGTGTTTTCATGCGATTTAAGCGTTCCCAAAGAATTCAGGAACTGATTCATGAAGAAATATCAAAACTAATCCAGAGGGGACTAAAAGATCCTCGTATTGGTTTCACCACTATTACCAAAGTGGAACTGACCGATAATCTCAAACTCGCTAAAGTTTTTGTTAGCGTAATGGGCTCTGAACAAGAAAAGATAGACACATTGGAAGGTCTGAATAGCGCAAAAGGCTTTGTTCGAAACACAATGAGTAAAAACCTGTATCTGAAGTATATCCCGGAACTGGAGTTCCGTCGGGATGACAACGCCGATCACGTAGAAAAAATATCTAGGATAATTAATGAACTACACTCTGAATCAGGTGGTCAACCTCTATAAACCGTCTGGCCCCACCTCGTTTTCGATGGTTCATTCGGTGAAAAAGATACTAGGCGTCAAAAAAGCCGGTCATATAGGGACCTTAGACCCCATGGCTGAGGGCATTTTACCCATATGTCTGAATCAGTCCACTCGCATCATTCAGTTTCTTTCCCCATTATCCAAGCATTATCAATGCACTATGACCTTGGGAATTGCCACAGATACACAGGATGCTACCGGGAAATCTATTTTCGATGGCGATCCTTCCAAGGTCACTGAAAATCAGATTAAGGACGTATTAGCAAACTTCGTCGGGGAACAAAAACAGGTGCCGCCCATGTACTCGGCAAAGAAGAACAAAGGAATTCCTCTTTACAAATTGGCCAGAAATGGTATTACTATCGAGAGAAAGCCTGTCACAGTCCATTTTTATTCCATTGATTTTATTAATATGGATGGGATTCGGGTAGATTTTAGCGCTCATTGTTCTGCGGGTACCTATCTTCGTACCCTGTGTCATGATATTGGGCAAGAATTAGGTTGTGGTGCTCATATGTCTCGGTTGATCCGGAAACAGGTGGGTGTGTTTGATCAAGGTTCTGCAGTTAGTCCCGAAGTTTTGAAAACTGCAAACAATAATGGGGAGCTGGATAGAGTTCTTTTTCCTGTGGAAAAGGTCCTCGGGTTTCTTCCAGAAATCCGCATTAATGATGACTTTATAAAACAATTGGCGAATGGCAATGCCATACCCAAATCTTCCTTGTCAGCATACCCGGGGAAATTTGCGCTAGGGGTGGTTATGCGGGTCTGCGATGGAAGTGATAAAATACTTGCCGTTGTTGAATCCCTTGTGGATCAAAATGGATTCGAACGACTGAACCCAAAAGATATCGCTTTCAAATTAAAGCGTGTATTAATTTAATTATAAACATTAAGATTTGATGAGGAAAGATTGGAATGTTTTCGCAGAGGCATCTCAGAACAAAAAAATGATATGCTTCTACTAAAACATTTTCCAATCGTTTTTCTGCATTAAATGAGTTGGAGAAAAAACCATGGCACTGAATGCTGAACAAAAATCAACAATTATTTTAGATAACAAGCTTCATGAAAAAGATACCGGGTCATCAGAAGTGCAAATTGCACTCCTGACAAAACGTGTTACGTATCT
>DUAA01000238.1:0-2153 GCA_012961055.1 Nitrospinaceae bacterium | reverse complement strand
ATCAGAGCATTATTTCAAAGCACGGCATACGCAGATAATAGCGCCTAACCTATCCTAATTTCACAGAAAAAAGATATTGGAGAAATATTAATGGAAAAAGTAGAAGTAGACATAGATGGAAAATTGATTTCCTTGGAGGCCGGTGATCTGGCACGCCAAGCCGGCGGCGCTGTTATTGTTCGACAAGGTGACACCATGTTGTTGGTAACCGCTACCATGGCTAAACAAGCAAGAGAAGGAATTGATTTCTTCCCACTGACCGTAGACTATCGCGAAAAAACATATGCTGCTGGAAAAATCCCCGGTAACTTTTTTAGACGAGAAGCACGACCCGGTGATATTGAAACCCTGACCTGTCGATTGATCGACAGACCTATCCGGCCTTTATTTCCGAAGGGCTTTAAAAACGAAACTCAGGTCGTTGCATTGGTTATCTCTCATGATCAGGTCAACGCCCCGGATATTAATGCTATCACGGGTGCCTCCGCCGCATTGATGATCTCAGATATTCCTTACGAAAACCCCATTGCCGGAGCCCGTATTTCCAAAGTTGAAGGTAAACTAATATTCAACCCTACATACGAGGAAACAGCCAATAGTGACCTGAACCTGGTTATGGCTGGAACAACTGATGGGATCGTAATGGTTGAAGCGGGTGCTAAAGAAGCTAGTGAAGACGATATGATGGAGGCCCTAGAATTCGGTCATGAAAGAATCAAAAAACTGATCGAAATCCAGATCAAACTCCGTGAGCTTATGGGTAAAGAAAAACTCGCATTTGAACCGCCTCAAGTGGATGAAGAACTGAAAAACAAAATCCACGAAAACTCTGCAGCCAAACTAGGTGAGGCCATGCAAATTGCTGGCAAGCACGAACGTGCCGATGCCATCAAACAAATTCGGGAGAATCTCAATGGTGCTTTGAGTGACGAAGAACAACAAGAAAAAGCCGGCGCTATTAAAGAAATCTTCCATGATTTGGAAAAAGATATCGTGCGCAACCTCGTTCTCGACAAACAGTACCGCGTCGATGGTAGAGGTCTTGCGGACGTCCGCCCAATTAGCATTCAGGTCGGTTATCTACCGCGTGTACATGGTTCTGCGGTATTCACACGCGGCGAAACTCAGGCTCTAGTTACCACCACCTTGGGGACGTCCTCTGATGAACAACGAATTGATAGTTTAGAGTTCAAAGGCAGCAAGTCCTTTTTTCTACACTACAATTTCCCGGCTTTCTGTACAGGTGAGGTCAAGTTTCTTTCTGGTCCTGGTCGCCGAGAAGTAGGCCACGGAATGCTCGCTGAGCGATCCCTGATACCTGTCCTTCCCGATCGAGACACCTATCCTTATACAATTAGAATAGTTTCCGAAATTCTTGAATCCAATGGTTCTTCCTCCATGGCTTCTGTATGTGGCGGCTCACTCTCAATGATGGATGCCGGCGTTCCAATTAAAGCCCCTGTTGCAGGTATCGCAATGGGCATGATTAAAGACGGTGACCGGGTTGCCATTCTTTCTGACATTCTTGGCTCTGAAGATCATTTAGGGGACATGGATTTTAAAGTAACGGGAACGAAAAATGGTATCAACGCCCTGCAAATGGACATCAAAATTGATGGCTTGGACCGTGATCTCATGCACAAAGCCCTCGAGCAGGCAAAAGAAGGAAGAATGCATATCCTAGGTGAAATGGACAAAGTATTGACCGAACCCAGAGGGGAAATGTCCAAATACGCCCCAAGAATTATCACCATCACTGTTCCCAAAGATAAGATTCGTGACGTCATTGGACCAGGTGGCAAGGTCATCCGCGAAATCATCGATAAAACCGGAGTTTCTATCGATATTAACGATGATGGAGTAGTTTCAATCGCCTCGTCAGATGAGGACTCGGCTCAAAAAGCCGTCGAGTATGTGCAAAACCTTGTGCAGGAAGTTGAGATTGGAAAAATCTATCTTGGCAAGGTAAAAAAGATCGTTGATTTCGGTGCCTTTGTAGAAATTTTTCCCGGCACCGATGGTTTGGTTCACATCTCACAAGTGTGTGATCGCCGCATCAAAAATGTCAGCGACGAAATTCAAGAAGGTGATGAAATCAAGGTCAAGGTCATCGACGTGGATCAACAGGGAAGAGTTAAGCTGAGTCGGAAAGA
>DUAA01000237.1:12110-12485 GCA_012961055.1 Nitrospinaceae bacterium | reverse complement strand
CATTGTGCAGACTATAACAACTTTTTTAGGGAAGGCTAAATAATGGAGTCTGGTGACTCATTGTTTTTTCTAACAGGGAAGCTTTGTATCAGTCGAATAACCCGAGGCTCGAGATTCTTCACTATGTTTTAAATAACTGTTCTAGGCATGAAAACTAATGAATGGGCATCACACATCCTGAATTTACCTGTTCTCGGTCGGTGAGTTATTGTCAAACGCTTTTCGTAAACGGGACCAGTTAAAGGCGGATCCGGGATCATATTTACACTCCACGCCATTTCCCCCTTTTTGCACGTGGGCATGCCCCAGGATGCCGGAAAATTTAGAGTAGTTCTTTAGTCTATTAAGAGGATATCTACCCGTTTTATGGTTGAA
>DUAA01000237.1:0-12015 GCA_012961055.1 Nitrospinaceae bacterium | reverse complement strand
ATCCCACATGCGAACTATGCGTCTATTGATCGTTCTACTGAAATACCCTCTTGAACCGTAAACACGAGAGGGAGAGGCCTGGAATCCGGTTGAGTGGAATTTTTTTCGGTAGGCATTTGGCAGGTTCAATACCCATTTCCCTTTTTTTAACTGGTACTTATCCTGATGGGAAGGGATGTGCTCTGACTCGCTTGCCAATGCTTCCCAGGCTAGGTTTGTTATTTCGACATGAATGGATCTTTCATTTCCCAAACGATCGTCTGCGGGCGCGGTATTGGTTTTCCAGTATAAGTCACAGGTTTGGTAAATGGTGCCATCGAGATCGAGATAGAAATGGCTACCCTTGAAGGCACTTTCCTGTACTAACTGATGGCAGTGAAGGGAACTATAGCAAACATCATAGTGGAGAACGAACTGGTGTACACGTTGACCTAGTTCTTCGTACGCTGATATAGGCTTTAGTATTTTATAGGCCGAATCTTTTCTTGATGGGGCATTATTGAGATTTGGGTTGTGTTGAGAACATGTAGACCGACCTCGTTTATTGGGACAAATCAAACCTTCATCCTCGTCCCATAAAACCACACGGGTTCCAATTGCAAGTTTTTGGCCGCAGGAAATGATATTTTGACTCATAATTTGGTCTAATCAACTAAAGGTGGGTTCGGGCTTGACTGGAGAATGTTATATTTTGTTTTCTGCTGTGCTTCCCCAATGAAGTTTTTTCCTCAGGGTTTGATAATAGTTTTTTCCGGGAACCTGTACAAGCTTTATGGACACACCTGCTTTTTCAGCGGCAAGGATATCACCCGATTTCATGATGCATCCCACTTTACCATCGAGGGTTATTCTGACATCTTCATCTCCATCGCGTTTGGTCAGTTGCACTTTGATTTTGGAAGTATCTGGAATAACAATCGGTCGGTTGGTTAGAGCAAAGGGACAAATTGGACTCAACACCAAAGCCTCCATGCTCGGGTGGATGATAGGTCCCCCTGCTGAAAGAGAATAAGCGGTAGAGCCAGTTGGTGTGGCCATGATTAACCCATCGGCCCGGTATGATGTCATAGGTTGATTGTTAACTTGTACTGTAAGGTCTACAATTTGTGCCAATGCGCCTTGGTTGATCACAATATCGTTCAACACATTATAATCGTGCATTTTTGTGCCATCGCGCCATAGTGATGCATTCAGTAACATACGGTGCTCAACTTCATATTCTCCATTTAAAGTGCTGTGCAGGGTAGGGTAGAGATCTTGCAGGGTTGTTTCGGTTAAAAAACCCAGTGTCCCGAGGTTGACTCCTAGAATTGGGATGTTGTAGGGATGGGCGATGCGTGCCACATTTAACAAAGTTCCGTCTCCTCCAAGCACAATAATTAGATCAGAAGGGGTTGGAATTTTTTCGTTGGAACATGTGGCTGCCTCACCGACCAGTTTGGCTGTGTCTTGGTCGATATAAAGGTTGCAGTCTTTCCCCCGCAACCACTGGATTAATTCTTTCACCACTTCACGATCAACAGTAGGCCGTTGTTTGCAGAATAACCTTATATTCTTCACGGGTTCCTTTTCACTCCGCTTATTAAGCTAACCAGAGTCCCTGAGAATAACGCCATATTTCTTTGTGTGAAGGAGGGGAAAACAATACCCAGATACGGGCAAAGTGGTGTGGCAGGATGCACGGGCATCATTCTCTGAGCGGTATTAAAGTTTACCAAAATCTTCGGGTTTGATTTTATCCAGCCAGTCTTTCCACTGTTTGTCATCGGTAGTATTTGTTTTTTCCAGATCGGGGAGATTCAAGCTTTTTGCGGCTTCAATTACATCCTCTTCAACATAAATGGGAGATTTGGTCCTCAGTGCCAGAGCGATGGCATCAGAGGGGCGCGAATCAATAGCATGGGTAACACCCTCACATACCAGAGAAATGATGGCATAAAAGGTATTATCTTTTAATTTATTGACAAGGATATGGTTGACTTCCGCCTTCATATTTTGAATCAAACTTTTTAGTAAGTCATGTGTCATTGGTCGGGGCGTCAAGATTTTTTCTATTTCCAGAGCGATTGCATTAGCTTCAAAATAACCCACCCAAATAGGCAGAGCTTTAGAACCGGTTGAATCTTTTAAAATAATGATGGGCATGTTGGTGAGCGGGTCCATCGTAAGGCCCTCGACTTTCATTTCAACCATGTTCTTTGCCTCGAAACAGGATATTATAAGCGGCGGCACTAAGTTTAATAAATCGTACCTGCAGTATAAACTTGTACAAAAAATATAAATAAACCCAATGGGTTTGTCAATGACCGTATTACGAGCCAGAAAAATTGATGTTTTTATCCGGGTCATTGTGACGGGTAAATTACTTCTTTTTCTACTCGTTTTTATGCTCTTTAAGAAAATTTTTCAGTGTATGTCGAACTTCATCAGGAATTTCAATTTGATTCAATGTGTCTCGGCACAGGACGGTTGTAACCTTATAGGTATTCAAAAAAGCGACACAGGGGGGACACTCCTGAAAATGTTCATCAAGTGATTGTGTGGTGTCCTGATCCAAAGATCCTTCAAAATAATCATATAAAAGATCAATACACTCTTTACAGCAAATCATATTTCCCCTTTCTTGGAATTGGATGCCCCAAAATAGCCAGAAAGTTTTTTTCTCAGAAATAACCGGGCTCGATGCAGTCTTGACTTTACCGCCGGTATGGTCAGGTTTAGGACGTCACCGACATTTTCAGTGGAAAGGCCTTCTACATCTCGCAATAAGAACACCACTTTTTCCTTTTCAGGTAGAAGGTCAACCGCTTTTTTAATGATCTCCCGAGTTTCATTGGTAAACAATAAGGATTCGGTGTTCTCCGACCAGTCCTGAATTTTTTCCTGTTGGAACCCGGCTCCATTGAAGGACGGCAACAACTCATCAATGGAAATATTAGGTTCTTTTTTCTTGCTCCTCAGTTTCATGTAGCTAGCGTTCAAGGTAATCCGATACACCCAGCTTGAAAACGCTGATTTACCCTGAAACGTGTTGATCTTCCTGAACAGTATCAAGAGAACCTCCTGGGTTACATCCTGAGCATCCATTTGATTGCGCATCAGGTTGAAACTGAGGGCATAAATCTTTTTTTGATACAGTTTAGCTATTTTGTCATAGGCTTCAAGATTGCCTGCTTGAAAATCTCTGACTAGCAATTCTTCTGCTTTTTTATCTTCTTTTTGCTGGGTAAAGGACATAAAAGCGCAAATCCAATATTATTTTCTTAAAGAAATCCATGGGTTTCTATTTACTGAGCCCGAGATTTGCAAGTCCATTCATCCAATTAATTTACGATGCTTTTAATTAAAAAGCGATTCGTCAAAAAAAGGGCAAACCCTCGCAAAAACCGCCCTTACTAGATAGAAGGGAAAGATGGTTGGTAGAAGGACTTACTTGTCTTCCGTTTTCGGAGTTGAGGCAGCAGGATCCTCTACCTTTTCAGGTTGTTCTTCGTTGACACCCTCATTTGTTACACCCGCAACTTCATCGAGCTCTGTGGTATCCTCTTCTTTCGTTGACTCTTCAGCTTCATCTTCTTTCGTTGACTCTTCAGCTTCATCGACTTCCTTCATGGACTTTTTGAAGTTTCGAATGCTATTACCAAAAGCACTTCCAATTTCTGGAAGCTTTCCAGCCCCGAAGATAATCATAATAATGACCAAAATGATCATTAACTCTGGAAAACCTATTCCCATCATAGCGAAAATCCCTTTATTTATTTGAGAAAGCGGCGATTATAGCACAAACAAGATCGAAGACAAATGCAATTGATTGCCTAAGAAGTATAGGTTTTTATGGTAGAATTTGTCTGTTTTAGGACAAGATCCAATGGGTTCTAATTTTTAAAGGCAATGAATTATGAGATTTATGCTGCGAGCTGTGATTTCTCTCACATTTGTAATAATATTCAATCAAACGACTGCAGGAGCTGAGATCTTTTCAAAGAGGTTTGAAAAAGGGTTTTCCGATTTTGGGGGCGAACTTGGCGTGGGTTGGACGGCGGACCTTCCAACAGGAGCGGATCGTACTGATTTGAGTTTTCTATTTTTTTTCCCGAACTGGCAACACAATCTGACAGGCGTGATTGGCAATTCCTGGTATAAAGGAGCTCTGTACTACCATATGGAGGGCAACCTGGCTATTGAGAATAGAGAGAATAAATATATGGTTGGGTGGTCGCCCTTGATGGTTCATTATGAATTTTTGAGCCCTAAAAGAAAATGGGCACCAAACGTTTTAATAGGTGCGGGTTTTTCGATGAGTAACTGGAAAGATATCGCTGACGAAGAGCTAGGCGGTGAGTTCCAGTTCCTGCTTCATCTCGGGGCTGGAGTAGAATATTTTAAGAAGGAAGGGGGCTACTCCTTTAATTATCGAATGTTGCATGTTTCCAACGCTGGGACGCAACGTCCTAATATAGGACTCAACGCTCATATGCTCAGCCTAGGGACTCGCTTCTAGTACATTGCCTGTAGCTACCTAGTGGGCAGCAGGGCAAGAATTCAGGACAACGCCTGTGTTTTTTGTTCGCTGCATAAAGCCAGTTGCCCCTACGACTGGTAGGTGAAATAATTCATATGTCATCCCCATCCATTATTGGTTCCCTCAGCCGTCTCTTTTTTGCTATTGAGCGGTTTGCCTATCGCCAGTCCCTACTCGTTATTTCAGTGTCCTTTGTTATAGCGATCCTCTGTGTGTGGGTGGCCACGCAAAAACTCACTTTTAAAACGGGAAGAGGCGACCTAGTAGCCAAGGGGCTGCCCTATGTTGAACAATATGAAAATTACCGTCAGCAATTCGAAGATCTTGAAGGTATGGTCGTGGTGGTGGAAGGAAAAAGACTCTCTGATATGGCAGGCTTTGCTGAAGCACTGGCATTAAGATTAAGAACACAACCTCATCTTTTTTCCAAGATTGTTTATAAAATCGACACCCGTTACTTTCGTTCGCGCTTCCTACTTTATCTCAAACAGGATGAACTGGAGGCATTGACCCGTAAGCTGGAAAACCATCAGGATTTTCTAGAATCGGTGAACGCCTCTCCGGGACTCCATACACTTTTATTTAGTATCAACGCAGAAATCAGTTCGGGTATGGTCGATTCTTTATTGACTGATTTTCTGGGAGGAGAAGAGGAGGAAGCAAGCGCAGATACCGGTGACCTGAATTTGTTAATTCGGTTGCTGGAAGAGATGACCCGTAGCTTGATGGATGAGACAGGATATAGATCACCTTGGCAGGTCTTATTTGCGGGAGGTGAGGAGTCCCTTCGTGAAAAGGGATACATGACTTCTGAAAACGAAGACCTGCTGTTTATTTTGGTGGTTCCTAATAACGACAAAACCAGTTTTACGGGATACAAAGATGCCATTAACCTGGCACGCCAATTCATTGCTGAAACACAGAAAGATTTTCCGGGTATAACAGTGGGGCTCACTGGTGAAGATGTGATTTCCAGCGATGAAATGTTGACGACTCAGGCCGATGTAGAAAAGGCTTCTAAAATTGCTTTGTTCTGTGTAGCCCTGCTTTTTATCATTGCATACCGAGGAGTGGTCAAACCTATGCTGGCGGTTTTCTGTCTCATGCTTGCATTATGTTGGACCATGGGTTTCACCGCCTTGACTGTTGGGCACCTGAATATTCTTTCTGTCGTGTTTACCACTATCCTGATTGGACTGGGTATCGACTTTGGAATTCATATTCTTGGACGTTATAAGGAAGAACGCAAGCAGGGTAAAGAAATCCAGGAAGCTTTACGACAAACACTACAAGGCACGGGAAAGGGAAATTTTTCTGGAGCTATCACCACAGCCATGGCGTTTGGAGCCATGGTATTGACCGATTTCATTGGCATCGTTGAATTGGGTTGGATCGCGGGGTGGGGCATTCTTTTCTGCATGATCGCCATGCTTCTAACTCTCCCGGCCTTGGTCACATTAGAAGAAAAATGGCGTAAGCCGCATTACGAACAGACGAAACTCACAACCTTCCAACAAAGAGGATGGGTCGATAAACTGTTTGACCATTATTATCTCGTCATAGGGTTGTGTCTGGTTCTGGTTCTCATCGCTTCCCTGTCGTTGAAAGACCTGCGTTTTGATTACAACATACTTGATCTTCAGGCTAAAGGTACTGAAGCGGTTCAATATGAAATAAAAATTCTTGAAAGTGCCGGACGTTCCGCCTGGTCAGCGGCGATGTTGGTGAACTCTTTAAAAGAAGTTCAGGAAAAGGAAAGGCAACTCAAAGTTTTGCCAACTGTCGCCAAGGTTGAGAGCATCACGATGGTGATTCCTAACCATCAGGAGGAAAAGTTAGGCACTATAAAGGAAAAGATCGCACCTCTTTTAGAAGAGCTGGAAGTGGAACCGGAAGATGTTGAATTCTCATTGAAGGCATTAAATAAAACCCTGAAACACATTCAATTTAAACTGCAAGGAAGGGAGCAAGGCGAAGAAACGCTGGATCCGGTGTGGGTCGCAGGAAACCGTCTGCGAAACTTTCTTAAACAAAGCCAAAGGGTGGTTCCCACCTTGGCCGAAAAAAGGCTGAATAAATTTTCCAGTTTACTTTTCACTGACTACCGCAATCTTATAGATGAACTCAAAACCAATGCTCAGCCTCAGCCGGTCCGACTGGAAGAGATTCCAGATGATCTGAGAAAGCGTTACATTTCTTCAAAAGGAAAATACGTGATTAATATTTTTCCAAATGTCGATATCTGGGATCAGGATGAACGCAAAAAATATTTAAATGATCTCCGCTCGGTAGATCCATATGTCACCGGAACAGCAGTGCATATGTTTGAGTCCACACGGTTGATGACAGAAGGTTATGTTAAAGGTGGACTCTATGCCATGACCGCGATCATTATATATTTGTTTTTTATGTTTCGAAATGTGCGTACGGTTTTTTTCGTTTTGCTTCCTGTCCTAGCAGGGTCCATTTGGACGCTGGGTATTATGGAATTGATCGGATTGAAGTTGAATATGGCAAACATGGTCATCCTGCCACTCATTCTGGGGATCGGCGTGGTCAACGGTATTCACATCACCCACCGCTACCGTGAGGAAGAAGATAAACATGCTAGCGTCTTAGGAAAAAGCACTGGGCAGGCGGTTCTGCTCAGTTCCTTAACGACTATGATCGGGTTTGGTAGTCTGATGGTGGCTGACCATAGCGGTGTTTTCAGTCTGGGACTGGTCCTAACCCTGGGCGTCTTTAACTGCCTAATCGCTTCAATCACCTTCTTACCTGCACTATTAAAACTAAGCACCGCCAAAAACTGGAAAGTCTAGTTTCTGGGGGTGGATCCGGCTTGAAATGGTTCTATCTGCAAGCAAATATTTGTCGCGGTCTAAGAAGCCTTTGCCACTCCCTCTTGACATAGGGACATTTCTGCAAATCGGTCATATTGTTGTTTGACTATGATCCCTGAAGCACATCGGCGGATAAAAAGGTGTTTTAGTAACTTGCAAAGGATGTGGTAAAATCTAACAATCTATTCGTAGTAAAAGAATTTTAATATCTTCGATTAGATGATGTGGAACCTTTGTCGGCTTTCTGGCATCTTAGATAGGACTTCAAAATTAAATAGATGGGGTTGGGAAATGACAATTCAGTTTACAAAATTGAGTGGCAGTGGCAACGATTTCATCATCATCGACAACCGGGTGCCGGTTATGGATGATGATGAGAAAGTCGACTTTGTTCGGCGTGTTTGCGACCGTAAAATGTCTATTGGCGCTGATGGGGTGATCTTTGTTGAGAACTCAGATAAAGCGGACATTAAATGGGATTTCTATAATGACGACGGATCATCTGCCGAGATGTGTGGCAATGGCGGCCGTTGTGTAGCACGTTTTGCAGTGGAAAAAAATATTGTGCCTGCTGAACTCACTCTTGAAACTCTTGCCGGGATCATTAGCGCAAAGGTCGAGGGTGCCAATGTAAAAGTTAAACTTACTCCTCCTCAGAACTTACGGCAGGATATTGATGTGGCACTGAACGGTACACATTTTCAGGTTGATAGTCTCAATACCGGGGTGCCGCATGCGATCATTTATTGCGAAAATGTCGATGAAAATAATGTGAAAGAAGTTGGTAATGGAATTCGATTTCATGATGCGTTTGCCCCGGCAGGCACCAATGTGAATTTTGTTGAAAAAGTCTCAGAAAATGCCCTGAAAATTAGAACTTATGAACGTGGAGTTGAAGGCGAAACACTGGCCTGCGGCACGGGGGTTGTGGCGTCGGTTATTCTTTCATCTTATAAGAAAATGGTTCAGCCTCCTGTCGAAGTCGAAACACGTGGGGGCGAATTTCTGAGGGTGGATTTTAAATCCACCGATGGGCCGGTTACGGAAGTTTATCTAGAGGGACTCACCCGCATTGCTTTTGAAGGAACGCTGGTAGAATACTAATAATTTTGGTTTAAGAAGATCATTATGTTTGAAGGATCGTTTGTTGCCATAGTGACTCCGTTCAAAAACGGAAAAGTAGATGCCTCCGCTCTGCGTGGATTGATTGAATTCCATATTGAAAATGGAACCAACGGAATTGTGCCCTGCGGTACTACGGGAGAGTCGGCTACTTTAAATCATGCTGAGCATGAAGAGGTAATTCAAATTGCTGTTGATATCTGTAAAGGCCGAATACCTGTTCTGGCGGGCACAGGGTCCAACTCTACCCATGAGGCGGTAGAATTGACTCAGCGCGCTCAAAAAATCGGAGCTGATGGGGCTTTGTTAATCACACCTTATTATAATAAACCAACCCAGGAAGGCTTGTTTCAGCATTTTGAAGCTGTGGCAAAAGAAACCGATCTACCTGTTGTGCTTTATAATGTTCCCAGTCGTACCTCTGTTAATATGGTGCCAAGCACCGTAGCGCGTTTAAGCGTTATCAAGAATATTGTTGGTGTCAAAGAGGCTTCGGGCTCGTTAGTGCAGGTCAGTGAAATCATTGCTTCCTGCGGACCGGACTTTGCGGTGATCTCGGGTGAGGATGCGTTGACTTGGCCCATTCTCGCTATTGGTGGCAAGGGCGTGATATCGGTGACTGCCAACCTAGTCCCCGACAAATTTTCCAAATTATGTCAGGCTGCCCGCGAGGGAGACATGCAAACGGCAAAAGCTCTGCACTATGAGTTGTTGAAGCTGAACGACATTATGTTTATCGAGACCAATCCTATTCCAGTGAAAACTGCCTTGGCGCTAATGGGAAAGATCGAAAATGAGTTCCGTCAGCCATTATGTGTGCCGACAAATGAACATCTGTCGCAGTTAACAACGGTGCTCAATGCCTATTCTTTGGTGCCAGATTAACGCTGAACTTAAAAGGGCAAAGGCTCGTCAAACCAAGAGGTTTGTCGCGCTATTTAGGAATAATTATTGTTAGTCGGTTCCACACCTTACCTTGTGGCCGGCGGGCGTCATGTTGGAGGAGAAAAATTTTGACGAAGATCCTTGTGATTGGTATTGCTGGGCGTATGGGAAAGACCATTGCCGGGTCCATTGAAGATACGCCGGGTGTAGAATTAGGGGGCGGCACTGAGCAAACGGGATGTCCAAGCTTGGGGAAAGATGTTGGTGAGATTGCCGGGTTAGGGGCAAAAGGCATGGTGGTTTCTGAAGATTTAGGCTCGGCCCTTGAAGCCTGTGATGTGGTAATAGATTTCACTACTCCCGAATCGAGCTTGCAAACTTTGCAAATATCGGCAGAAAAGGGTAAGCCTGTGGTAGTGGGTACGACAGGGTTTTCTTCAGAACAACGCAAAGAGGTTGAACAAGTTGGAACAAAAATTCCTTGTGTGGTGGCTCCTAACATGAGTATTGGTGTTAACGTATTGTTCAAGCTGGTTGCGGATGCAGCGCGGGTTTTGGGTGACGCGTATGATGTGGAAATTGTAGAGGCGCATCATAAATTTAAAAAGGATGCACCCAGTGGTACTGCCGTGCGTATTTCTGAAATTGTTGCTGACTCTTTAGGGCGAAATATTGAAGAAGTCGGTGTTTATGGTAGAAAAGGAATTGCGGTACGCACCCCGAAAGAAATTGGTATTCATACATTGCGTGCGGGGGACATCATTGGTGAGCATCGGGTTTTGTTCGGGGGTATGGGAGAAAATTTTGAAGTATTTCACCGTGCCCAGAGTAGGGAGACCTTTGCCCGAGGCTCCATTCGCGCCGCACAATGGATTTTAAGTCAGCCCAACGGTGTTTATGATATGCAGGACGTTTTGGGTTTACGCTGATTAGAGGTAAGGTATGGAGCAACCACCTTTAAAATTTGATCGCAGGAAACTCCTGAAAATATTTTCTCTGACCACTCTGTCTGCATTAGTGCCGAAAATTGCTGGAGGGGTTGAAGATTTTCGCAATAACAAAAGTATTCCCAAACAGTACATCCAGAATCGGGATAGTCCCGACTTTCATATTCGTAGTGCCAATCCATTTTTGGGAGTGGATACACAAAGCTGGGGGTTGGCAGTAGGGGGAATGGTTAAAAAACCAATCGGCCTAAGTTATGAAGACTTATTTGGTTTGAAAATATATTCTCAGATTTCCCGCCTCAAATGTGTCGAATGTTGGTCAGCCAAAGCAAAGTGGGAAGGATTCCGGTTTGAGGAATTGGTGAAAAAGGTACATCCCGATCCTTCTGCAAAGTATGTCTATATTCAATCTGCCGATTCTTATTACGAAAGTTTTGAGCTGGAAGAACTGCTCCGTCCACGTGTTCTCTTTGTCCTTCGTATGAATGGTCAACCCCTGAGCCGGGATCACGGGTTTCCTTTGAGGGTCATCGCACCGTTCAAATATGGATATAAAAATATCAAATACATTACCAGTATCAAATTTCTTGATTCCCGGAAACGTAACTACTGGTCGAACAGTGGTCCTTATTCTGTAGACGGGACCATTCAACCGGGCATTGACCATCCCTTGGATTTAAACAAGAAACCCCTTGCAATAAATGGCGGTGAGGTATTCCATTATTTCGACGAACGACCCACCACCACTAGGCGTGGGGCCAATGAGCAATAGCTTTTACTGGTAAACAAAAGCTTGTCGCGGCTTTATGGTCTGCCACGGAGAGCGACATAAATAGGCGCGGTGATCCAGATTTGTGTATTCTTTCATTAATTTTCATGCTTTGCTAGGGCATTCTAGATCTCTTCGTTACCCGGTTCCTCGCAATGACAGGTTTTATAAAAGTCTCCTTCTTGATCCGCTTGTTTCTGTTTTTAATACTCACCTCTTGCGACTCCTATAGTGTAAGACAGATCCCTGTAAAGATTCCTTCCGGGCTCATTGTCCCCGATGAGATGGTCTATATCCCGGCGGGGAAATTTATTATGGGACATGCAGAAGAAGCCGGAACGGAAGGTGGAAGGCAGGTAATGACGAAAGCCTATCTCTTTGACAAGTATGAGGTAAGCCATGAAAATTATCATAAGCACCGCCCGATGCATTTATTTCATCCAAAAAAGGCTGGTTGGCCGGTATCGTTGGTGACATTTTCCGAGGCAGATTCTTTTTGCAAGAATATAGGCAAACGCCTACCCAATGAAATTGAATGGGAAAAAGCGGCGAGAGGCACAGATGGACGCAAGTGGCCCTGGAAAATTTTTGTGGGTCACCCAAATAACGGGTTTTCAGGTTTTATGCCCGAACCCGTAGATAAAAGACCGGAGTGGATAAGTCCATATGGTGTTTATGGTATGGGACATAATGTGTGGGAGTGGACATCGGATGATTACAAATTGGCGGGGCAAACGGAAAAATTTAAAGTTATTCGTGGTGGATTATTGCAGACACATCTCACTATCCAGTTTTCGCCCACCTGGTTTCGCAACTGGATGGACCCTGAGACGAAACTGAATTTCATGGGTTTTCGATGCGTAAAGGATATTTAAAAAATAGGAAAGAAAAGCTATTTCCAATTAGATAGCAGTCCCTGAAAAACCTTGT
>DUAA01000236.1 GCA_012961055.1 Nitrospinaceae bacterium | reverse complement strand
CATCGATGAACGTGCCCAAGTTTTAAAGGATCACTTTAATCGAGAAATCATTTGCGAAATTGAACCGGGCCGAAGATTCGTTGCAGGATGCGGGTATCTCATAGGTGAAGTGCGCTCGTTCAACCATACCTTTGATGAGGATGGAAAACGTATCGACTATGTATTGACCAATGTTGGATTTTGCCATCTCCTACGTCCCATGGCGTATGGTTCATATCATCCCATCTGGTTTGTAGGTGATGATCTCGGGCCAGAGCAAGACCTCATCGTAGCAGGGCCGGTTTGTGAATCTGGAGATGTCTTGACACAAAAAGATGAGGAACCTCTCGCCCGAAAACTTCCTCTGCCGAGACCGGGAGATTGTATTGTGATTGGTGGGGCAGGAGCTTATGGCCACGTCATGTCTTCAAACTACAACTCCCAGCCCCTCATCCCCGAAGTTGTTGTCGAAGACGACCAGTGTACTCAGACACGAATTCGTCAAACGTTAGATGATATAACACAGCAGGAAATTAGAATTTGATAAGAGACTGATATTAATCAGGGTTAGAAAATCTCAACTATTGGTCAAAATCTAATCGTCCTCTTGGTATTTTGTTTCATCAATGCAAGGGACACTGTAGAAAATCGAGTGTTTTTAGTAGAAACAACTTTTGCTTAAAATAACGGGTCTATCTTCTGTGCCATCTGCACATCGGCTAGGGTTACACCGCTTGCCGTATGAGTCCAATAGCGAACAGAAATGCGTTTGTAATTGATGATGATATCTGGATGATGGTTATTGGTTTCTGCAGCTTCAGCGACCTTACCCACAAAGGCAATGCCATCTATAAACTTTGATGCGTGGTGCACGCGCTCGATATAAGCTACGCCTTTGTCGTTCTTGCCCGTTTTCCAATCAGGCGCCATCTCTTTTAACTTCTCGTTAAGCTCCTGTTCTGTTAGGACACTCTTCTCTACCATTTTTTACCTCTATTGACGGGGAATACAATTTGGAAGAGCAAAAAACTAACTCCCCCTACCCCCCCCTCCTTATCCGGAGGAGATTTTTTATTTAACCAGTTTATCTAGTTTTTTACGCAGAGTTGTTTCGTGTGTCTTAAACACAAAACTTTCTTCGCCATTAATTCGCACCACCGGTATTTTCTCCTTATAGGATTCAAACAAAACAGGATCGGATTCGATATCAACCATTTTCAAGGTCGCGGGATAATCGGGTAGCACACTCTCGACAATTGCCTTCGCATCATCACACAGACTACAATCCTCTTTAGTCAGAATTTCGATATGGATACTCATAATTTTTCGTAATGTAAAAACTCTCGGCCTGCTTTTAGCAGTGAGGAAATTGTGTAAGAATTCGTTAAGCCAAGAAATATTTTTCTGCCAACTTAAACCATGGCTCATTGCCTCCGGCGGCTGGCCTTTTACATGGAGTGGGTCATCGTAGTTAGTTTTCCCCAGATAATAAGACAAGCGAAAAGAAGGATGAATCCAACCAGAACTATCATAGCTAGGGGTCGTTTTTTCCAGTATCTTTCCTCGCTTTGATCAACAAAAGGGATGGCAATCAGAAACATGATAATCATAGGGGGAGCGACAATCATAAATGGTACCCACAGGTTTTCTAATGCATAGATCCAGACAAACTGCCACGGGGGTTTAGTAATTTCCAACCCCAGAACAGGCTCATCTCCCAGTGAAGGGTGAATGGTGACGGCCAGGATGCAGATCAGAAAAAACACTCCGACACCCGATCTCTGCAGGTACGCCATGTGCTGGGTAAAAGGCATGTCTTTACTTCTATCCTTTGCTCCAGGGAGAGAAGATAATTTGTGATATTTTACATAGAACAAATGCAACCCAACCATTAAAAGAGTAATAATCGGCAGTAAAGATATATGGGCCATATAAATCCTGTTCAACAACGGAACTCCCTGCGCAAATTCTTCAGTCAAAGGCAGGCCTAGAACACCCATTTGATCTGCAACCCAAAGAAAATGTGCCAATGCTTCATAGGCTTCCTGATCCCATTTGAGAACCGTTCCTGTAAACAACAGGGTAACCATCAGCAACATCAGTCCGATACCTATCAACCAGTTTATTTCGCGGGGATT
>DUAA01000235.1 GCA_012961055.1 Nitrospinaceae bacterium | reverse complement strand
CCAGATGCAATCGCCTGTTTTTGAATTACAGTCCCTTCTTCATGCTCCATGATCTGTTTTCGAATTACGTCGGTCATCACTAGAAACTCAATAATTGCAATACGCCCTTGGTAGCCAATACCTCCACATGCACTGCAACCCACAGGTTTAAACAACGTCATTTTGCCATTTTCAGCAAAATCAGCTGCAAATCGATTCAGCTGCATTTCTTCAGCTAATGCATCTGTTACCGGATAACTTACTTTACATATGGAACATAATTTCCTGACCAGTCGTTGCGCTAAAATGCCATTCACTGTCGAACTCAACAAATATTCTTCTAATCCCATATCCAGTAAACGAGTAATACCTCCGGCCGCATTATTGGTATGCAATGTTGACAAAACCAAATGGCCGGTTAATGCTGATTGAACTGCAATTCGGGCGGTTTCTATATCTCGCATCTCACCGATCATGATCACATCGGGGTCTTGCCTGACTATGGATCGCAGCGCAGAGGCAAAGGTCAGTCCAATAAGTGGTTTTGCCTGGATCTGGTTAACACCGTCCAATTGATATTCCACCGGGTCTTCGACCGTAATAATCTTGCGCTCCTGAGTATTCAACTGTTTTAAAGCCGTGTACATCGTTGTGGTCTTACCACTCCCGGTAGGCCCTGTCACTAAAACAATGCCATGCGGTTTACTCAAGGTATCAATAAACTGCTGTGCATGTTTACCGGTTAAACCCAACACCTTAAAATCAAGTACCGTAGTTTCTTTATCCAGTAACCGGATAACCACACTTTCACCATGCATGGTCGGTATGGTCGACACTCTGAGATCCAGTTCCTTACCTGACATTTGCAGTTTTATCCGGCCATCTTGTGGCAAACGACGCTCTGCTATATTGAGTGTAGCCATGATTTTTATGCGAGAAATCACGGCTGCAATTGAAGACACAGGAGGAGACTCAATATCTTGTAACACCCCGTCTATACGCAACCGCACCTTTAAATATTGCTCAAAAGGTTCAATATGAATGTCTGAAGCCTGCATTTCGACAGCTTTTTGTAGCATCAAATTCACCACTTTAATCACCGGTGCTTCACTGGCTAAGTCTTTTAAATGCTCCAGATCCTCTGTCCCTGTCTCTGACACCTCAAGGTCATCGACAATTTGATCCATAAGTGACTTTCCATCACCATATTGAATTTCCAATGCCGCATTAATTTCAGAAACCAGGCCAACCTTAACGACAATATGTTTTCCAGTGGCCAAACTCAAAACATCCTGCACAAATTGCTCTTCAGGGTCACTCAAGGCAATGCAGATTTCTGCTTCATTGGCAGCCAAACCAATGACATGATACTGTTTTAAAAAGCGTATTGAAATATCCTTGGCAAAGGGAGATTTTGCAGGATAATCTTCAGGCGAAACAATAGCGAGGCCTATGCTCTCTGATAAGGCTTTTGCAATATCAAGTTCTGAACAAAGTCCTAATTTGACCAGTAAATTGGGTAATGACTTTTCCAGTGCAGTGCTTTGCACCCTCAGGGCTTTATGCAAATCCTGCTTTGATAATTTTTCCTGATTTTGCAAATACTCAAGAAAGGTTTGATAGGGTATGTCATTAGAATGACTGGCTAGTTCCATTTGCAAACTCGTATTTTCAAGATTTAGAAAAATAACACCTCTTAATCAAAAAAAGCCTGCGTTTAGGTGTAGTAGCTCAGACTTGATCTGACAGTTACCCGTTTTCCAGGGTGTCCTTATTTAGTAAATTTAGCTCCTAAAATTCGCTCCATTTAATATCCAATGTTTGAATAATTTCGTCAATTTCAGAAAAACGTGGTTGCAACTTTAACTTCTACTTTGCTTTTAGGT
Source organism: Nitrospinaceae bacterium (assembly GCA_012961055.1). Classification (GTDB taxonomy): domain Bacteria; phylum Nitrospinota; class Nitrospinia; order Nitrospinales; family VA-1; genus LS-NOB. The sequence continues at coordinate 254 of DUAA01000235.1, read as the reverse complement.
AGCTGGGATTTCAGCGTGCTCAGCATCGCCGCATTGGCGACGTAACTCGAGGTAAACACCAGCGCCACCTCAGTGCCGTGAAGGCGGTCCAAATCGGCGAAAACCTCTCGTAGTCCATGTAATGGCTTCCAATTTATCGATTGGTTTCCAGCCGTTAACTTTATCGCATTCATGACCAATTTGGAATCAAAAACTGAGAACCAACAATTCTCGATAGAAAAAATGACCGAGAATTATGACCCGGCACATCTGAA
>DUAA01000234.1:4542-12706 GCA_012961055.1 Nitrospinaceae bacterium | reverse complement strand
CCACATGCAGCCCAATGATGGCATGATTTCGATAGATTTCCCGTTTCTCAAATAATGCCCAAGTTCCACCACGGGCTTTGATTCCGTGAGCCATATTTTCAAATGGACGGAACAGGAAGTGGCAGTCTTCTATGATGTCTGCCTTTGCTGAATCCAAAAGCAAAGGTGAAAACAGGATGAATGGTGTAATCAGGAGGAACTTGAGGAGTCTCATGAGTTAGCACCCCAGAGTAATTATTATTGCCTACAGTATATCATTAAATATGGGCTCTTTTCCTTAATCATCAAGGCGAAAGATGCCACCGAATGAATTATTTTTCGATAAGTTATGTTTTCAAACTTTTAGCAAGACCGCAAATCTGACTTTACTCTGTCTCGGGAACCTGAGAATGATCTAGAGTTGTATTCGAGTGGGAGGTGAAATTCCCCCAGTCTTTTTCAATGATGCCTGCCCCTTCTCTTTCTTTGGGAAACGGAAATAGTTCTCTGTTGTCTAAATTTGGAAGAAAAGAAAATGCCAGCGCCAACTTAAAAAGTGGTAAAACATTCAGAGTTGTTGGTGTATTGATTCATAGTCAATGATAAAAGGAACCTGCATTGTTTGCTCAGGTAAATAACAAATATTCGGTGAGGTGTCACACTAAAGTCGCCCCGGACTGCCAGATGAAAGGCCCGTATTGTGATAGTAAGGAAGAAGCTCAGAGATGGGTGGAAGACGAGTGCTGGATCTTCTCTGGAGAAGGGTGGTTCTGTCCCCAATGCAACATCCACTTTATGCAAAACCTATCAAAAACCCGAAGAGTCAAAGGGCAAAAACCTCCCCCAGATGATGACTTGTATGTCGGCATCAACACAATATGATAAATTTCATCAGTCCGCCTGACTCCGGTAAGAATTAATAACTCCTAAACTGCGAAGCTCTCACCCGGGCATGATACTTACGGGAGAAGATATTACAACTACACGCCTAGTAGGTGATTATGAAGTAACGGTTGCGGTGTGTCGACTGTGGATATAATCCGCCACGGAGTTAAAATATTCTATATATTGCGGAGCCGGGAAATCGGTTTTCTTGAGATGTGACTTGGCCCGATCGATGTAGAAACGCGCGAGGTGTACAGTGTAGTCAATGGATTTATGTTCGTGCATTTTTCCAATGATATATTGTAAATCCTTTTCGGTGATGTTCTCGTTTTTGATGAAGCCTTCAATTTCTTTTCTCAATGACCGATTTGCATTGCTATATAAATGATGCAGCGGCAGGGTAACATGCCCTTCTTTGAAATCAGTTCCCACTGGTTTTCCTAGTACGCTTTCATCGGAATCATAGTCCAGTGCGTCATCCATCAACTGGAATGCCATGCCAAAATCATCACCAAAAGAGACGATAGCTGTTTCCTGCTGTTCGGTGGCATTAGCGAGTAACCCGCCGAGTCTCACACTGACAGAAATGAGAGATGACGTCTTACGGTGGATGACATCGAGTATATACTCTTCGTTAACGTTGATATTGCGAGCTTCGGCGTATTCATGAATTCCACCTTCGACAAGAATTTTAGTTGCTTCGGTGACGGCCTGAATGATTTTACGTTCACAGTCATCCGCCAGGATCAGAATAGCTCGAGAAATAAGGAAATCACCTACCAGTATGCTGGCATCGCTCCCCCATTTGGCGTTGACAGTTTCTTTACCTCGTCTTACTGTCGTTTCATCCACAACATCATCGTGGAGTAGGGTGGCGGCATGAAGATATTCAACCACACAGGCATGTTGGACAACCGTATTGTCGGTTTCGCGTCCACACAGTTTCGCACCGAGAAGGGTGAGGATGGGACGGATACGTTTGCCTCCACAACTCATCAGGTAGGCACTGATTCCTGGAATTAACGGAACATCTGATTTGTAGTTTTCGTTAATCGCCTTTTCGACTTTTACGAGATCTTTTTTTAAATTCTGTGTAACGTCCCTGAATTCCATAGTAACCCTGAAAGTTAAACCGAGTGCTTCAGTTTGGCCCCCGTTACTGCCTAATTTAAGGAATGCCTAGCTAGCAGCCTATTTTTAAACTCGCTATTTTTTAGAAATGGCCTTATTTTTAGGAGAATTTTACTTCTTTGTCAAGCCATTTATAACAACACTTGGGTTGTGATAGGCTTCTATTTTTGTGTCTTACTAAATTTAAGGTGGCTTTCAGCCCGTTGGCCACACATGCAGCAAATTCTCCTGAAATTTGACTTTGTATTAATTACAACTATGATTCCTGAAAAGGATAAAAATAATGCCTAGGCCGCTTATCTCCGTAATTATACCGACTTTTAATCGAGGCCATTGCCTGGAGGAGTCGATTCGCTCGGTTCGTGATCAAAACTTCCCCGATTTTGAGCTGATTGTGGTTGATGATGGGTCTGTAGACAATACGATCGAGGTGGTCAACCAATTCCCAGACATTCGATTTATTCGATTAGATAAAAACCGAGGAGTATCCTTCGCCCGCAATTGTGGCTTAAAACAGGCGCAGGGAGATTGGATTGCGTTTCTCGATTCGGACGATCTGTGGAAAAAGGGCAAACTGCAAGCTCAGGTACAGTGGGTTAATCAGCACCCGGATTGCTATGCAGTCTATACGGATGAGATATGGGTTCGTAATGGCGTCAGAGTGAACCAGATGAAAAAGCATCAAAAATATTCTGGTGAAATTTTTCAATATTGCCTACCGTTATGTATAGTTAGTCCGTCTTCAGTGTTATTGCGGACAAAAATGTTGAATGAGGTCGGTGGATTTGATGAATCCATGCTGGTTTGTGAAGATTATGATTTATGGTTGCGTATCGCTAAGCAATACCCTTTCCATTTCATTGATGAAAAACTGATCGTCAAACGAGGTGGGCACGCGGACCAGTTATCGAGCAAGTTCTGGGGGATGGATCGCTGGCGGGTTTACGCATTGGAAAAACTATTGAAAGAAAACCGACTCAATGAGGAACAAAGGGATGGAGTGGTGGCGATGCTGATTGAAAAATGCCGTGTTCTAATTCTTGGCTATAGCAAACGGGGAAAAATTCAGGATGAAGAGTATTATCGGGCTTTGGCGGCGAGATATTCCTGTTTGTTGAGGATGCCGCAGAAATGATTTATCGATTAATGGGACTGCTGATTATGTTCTTACTGGTTCCTCAGACGGGGTTCTCCGGCTCTCGGCCTGACTCGGTGGTAAAAAAAATCCGTGCCGTCAGCCTGGAAATTTTGCAGATCGCCCATCAAAGCGAGCGGGCTTTTTTACGGGCAGCAGCGGCCCGGGCAGCGGGAGAGTCTCGAGATGTGGCACTGCTTCCTTTGTTGAATAAGGCAACGCAGGATGTCTATCCCACAGCACGCTTGTTTGCTTTGCAAGGGTTATTGAAGGTGTCGTCATACGATGCTTTGAAGGCGGCGCGCAGGATGACGGATGACACAGACATTTGGGTTCGTAGTGCGGCAGTGGAAATGCTTGGAGATGAAGGCGGTCCTGAGATCGTTGATGAGATGAGGATGTTTTTAGAGTCCTATGATGTGCCGGTTCGAATGGCGGCTTCTTCCGGATTGGTCAAGCATGGTGAAGGAAAATACCTTTCGGATGTGCTGGGCCCGCTCACTCATCCTATCCCTGATCGCAGGTATCAGGCCATCGGTTATCTTGGTAAGATAGGCACACAGGAAGTTTTGCCTCACCTGGCAAAGTTGTTCGATCACGCTGAACCGGAGATGGTTTTCTACAGTCTTAAAGCGGTCGAAGGTAAAAGCACTGCAGATATGTTGCCGAAGCTAAGGGAATTGATCAAGCGAGATAATGCTTCAGTACGTTATGCGGCAGCGTTGGCAATGGGGAACCTTCGTGAAGCCGAGCCTGATTTAATTCCTCTATGCGCCGACAAAGATGGAATGGTGAAACTGTCCGCAGCACTGGCTCTGAACCGAATGAAGTCGAAATCCTGCCAGATAGTATTTGAAGAGCTGTTGAAGCACCCGGACTTTGGAGTGCGTAGCGCTACGGCGCGGGTTTTAGGCGAAGCAGACATCCCGGAACGGGAGCGCTTACTAAAACAGGCACTGAAGGATGAGCACTCAAGAGTTCGCACTGCGGCAGTTAGAGCTGTGGGAATGATGGGCGGACCCAAAGCCTTCCTGATATTGGCGGAGTTGTTACAGGACTCTCTGGTAGTCATCCGCACCTATGCCGCCGGAAACCTGATTCGCCTTCTACGCCCTTGACCCAGTACCCGACATACTTTCCTCTATGATACCCCATTAGATTCCATGGCGTCCTCTGCCATATCGCTACCTCGTGCCGAGCTTATAAGATTCCCGATGCAGAACCCTTCAATATTGGCTTATCCCGACTCAGATCTACTACCAATCAGGTATGGAATCAATAAGCAGTAGTATTACTGCTGACCAAAAAGTTAGACTTAAAGGTTCTTGCTAATAGCCTCGATTAGCTCTCCAGAATCGAGAACATGTTTTTTACCTTCAGGGGTTTGCAGAATTAGCTTGCCTTGTGGGTTGAGTCCCACTGCTGTTCCCAACAGGGTTTTCCCTTTTTGATGGACGGTCATGGTTTTTCCAAACATGTTCGATTGCTCGGTCCATTTGCGGATGAGGTTCTTATTCTTTCTCTGCAGAAACTCTATATATTCGGAGTTAAGGTTTTGCAGAAGGTTGAGGACAAGCTCTGAGCGGTTGATGGTTTTTCCGGTTTCAAGTTTCAGGGAAGTGGCAATACCTTGAATTTCTTTGGGGAAGGATGTGTGGTTGAGGTTGATTCCTATACCTACAATCACCGCAGGAATCGACCCTGGTTTATAAATGCATTCACATAAAGTTCCGGCCAGTTTTTTACCGTTCAATAGGATGTCGTTCGGCCACTTGAGTTTAACCGGTGCCAGATGCTGAATAGCGGTGGCGGTGGCGACGCCCGCCATTAATGTAACGAGGGACAGGTTTTCGGGGGGTAAATCAGGTTTTAAAAGGGTGGAAAGGTAGAGGCCTGACCCAAACTCTGAGTGCCATGAACGCCCCAGTCGACCTCTTCCATTTGTTTGTTGGTCGGCAATGACGACTGCTCCTTCTGGGAGGTTGGCTGCCAAATTCCGTTTAATTTCCTCATTTGTTGAGTCAATTTGGGGCAGAATTCGTAGCGGATGGCCAATTTTTGCCATGCTGAGTTTTTGCTGAAGGCCTGAAATATCTATATCAAAAGAGGAGGACAGGGCAACACCTTGGTATTTAGGGTTTAAATAAAGATTTCAATTCATCTCATTGTAGAGTAATTTGCCAAAAAATGATTGAAATGTTGTTTAAATATTGATAAAACGCTTATTCAAAAACCGGTTTCAAGGACGGTGGTTAAGTCTTACAGAAACTGAAACCTTTTGAGAGGAGAGGGCTGGATGAAAAAGTTTTTAGTTGTGTTTATGTGGATTTCGCTGGTATTGGTTATGTCTTCTTGTTCTATGGAGTCAGAATATAATAGTGAAGGTCACCAGTACACCCCTGAGGGTGTTGAAAAGAAACATTAATGTGTTTCGATGTCAGATAGCAATAGCTCCATCCTACGCGCAAGCGTAGGCGGTAGTTATTGCAAACCCATTTTAGTGGGAGGCGATAGGGCACCTGTGCCACTTATGCCTTTTGACTTTAATGAGGGTCATTTTGCCCGTTCACATTTCCCTTCCGAAATTTGTTTATGCCTGGGGCGAATCGCTTGACAGCTGCTGTCAAGTCAATGCTACAATACCCATTTAAAAAGTATAGCGTGCGTAGGTTGACAGGTTTCCACGTAGCTTCTTCAGTGCTGTCCTGAAATGTGGAAGTTAGATGCTCGGGATTTCAAAGCCCGTCTTATTTCCCAATTGTTATAAAATCAATGAGTGAGGAATCTATGGCAGAAGATAAACCGTTAACAGCGGAAGAAGTTCACAGTGCTCAAGAGAGTCTGAAGAAGGGGATCTCTTTTCATGAAAATAAAAAATTCAGGGAGTCTATTGAGGAATTTAAAAAAGCCGCAATGACTCATCAGTCAGACTCAAAGCTCGTTGAAGATCTAGGGACTAAGCTTAAATCGGGTAGCTACAAACTTCAGCAGGAAAGCATTGCGTACATGGGCTGTGCGGCAGTACATCTCAACAAACTTATCAATGGCATTGATGACGCTGGGAGGCAGGAACTGAATGTTGATGAATCGTTGATGAATGCTTTTAAGGAATGGCAGTGAGTATTCAAAGCAAGGAGTTTCTCCAGGGGATCTTGAGGAAAGAGATCAAGGATCACAAAATTCCTATAAGCTTGGGTAAAACTTGTCCTGTTAAATGCACCTTTTGTTATGAAATGGATCTTAGCTATCGTGAGACATACGATATGCCTCTCACCACTCAGGAGGATTGGGAGTTCATATTAAATGAGATTCAGACCTATCCCACCAAAGAGGGCGAGTCTTGGGTTTTGGGTGGCAACGAATATATGGAGTGGACAGACCTTGCTTTGCATCCTAGGGCTATGGACTGGATTGAAGAGTTTCTAGAGAAGACGGGAAAAAATATCATTATGTTCTCGGTGGGTTATTTTGATCCGAAAAGAATAAATCGCCTTGTTGAAAGATATCCTGGTCGTATCAACTTCGAGCTTTCGGTGATCACGCTGGGTCCTCATAGAAAGCAATTGATGCCTAAGGGGCCATCGGTCAACCAGATTTTGGAGGTGCTAGATGGTCCGGCTGTGACGTCTGCTAATTTTTACTCTTTTGGTCCGGGCAGCATGTCTGAAGACGCGAAGACGATTTCAAAGATTAATAAAAACTGTTTGTTATGGATGGGATGTCTGACTCCTTTAAAATACATCGATGAGAAAACCACGGCCTTAATGCGTCAGGGAAAACAAAGCCTAGCAAATGAATCTCATCGGATTTATGACATGAACCTTCCCAATATCCAGATGATTCATACGGAATCAGATATCACGTCTTTTCTTAACCGAAATAAAATTATTAAGACTTTTGACGCGTGTGAATTGGAAAAAAAGGATTGGGTCGTAATGGCTGGGAATGTTTACCGGATCTTGAAAATGTTTCGCCAGGGCAGGGCGCGTTTTCTTTATGTTCCAAATGATACTCTGGGCGGAGACTCAGATTGCACGACATTACTAACTTTCAGTGATGTTGCAAAAAGAATCAGTTCTCAAAAGGTTGTGCATCTGCCCCGTGTGATTATGGAGAAATCCTCCAATGATGAACGGGATATTTCTGGTGTTTCCTTTGACGAGTTTAAGGAGCAGTTTCCTAGGGTGCGCTTCAAGGTGCTCCATAGAGTGAACTCTGTTCTTTCAAATAAAAAACTATATGAAAAAGGTTATTTGAAAAATTATGTCGAAGATTATTTGCGGAATCCTCTATCCAAAAAGTTTGAAGCGGTTGCCCATCCAAATTAGTTCCAGGAAGCAGGATATTTTTTTGAGGCAGAAAATCAAGGTATGACTGAACAAATGGAAAGGAAATAAGAATGCAGTATCAGCTAAAGATTGTTTTTGTGGATAATGAGAAATTGGTTCTTGATTCAACTTCAAAGCATGGCTTCAGTGATGATTTAGAGCTTTTTGAAGTAACAACCTCAGAGGAGATTTTTGTGATTCCTCTTAAGCAAATCAAGTATATTTCCTGCGATGCCAAAATCTTCCAGCCTTAGACCGACAACGGGGGTCCCAGTCGACAAACCTTTTGGCGTTGGATGTGGGCTTTTTTCATCCAGTTTGATTTTTCAAATCTCCCTTGGCAGTGGTTTTCAAAAAGAACTTCGTTAGAGGCTAATAGTTTTCATCTATGATGATTTCTTCTTTTTTTCTCGAGGTTTTTTGCATTGTTCATTTGAATAGTAGATTGGGATGTTGATGTTCCCGGTGCTAGCTTATAAGCTTCTGGGTCGGTGGTGTTTTCAGTTGTCATTTGGTAAATTCCATCCAGACCTATAAAGCGGTCAATACAGCCTTGTTGTTCCCCCTTTGGTGCTTTTTTGAAATCGCACAAGAATATCCTTTGCATCGCTCTATAACTAAATAGCTCGGGAAAAACATTATTTAAGTTGTCATTCTCTTTTTCTAAAAAAATATCTAAACCTATATCTGTTTTTCTTCAAGGTTT
>DUAA01000234.1:0-4510 GCA_012961055.1 Nitrospinaceae bacterium | reverse complement strand
AAAATCTGGAGGGATTGTATCCTCTGCGAAAGAATCTAAATTTCCTTTGAAACTGATGTGGAATCTTTTTAAAGCAGCATTGTTTTGGGAAGAGGCTGGGCATATAATGTTTTTAAGCTTAAAGTTTTGTGATGCGAGGGATTGAATGTCTATTCAGGCGAAGAATCTGAAAGTTATTCGGAAATCATTGGGTTGCACGCAATCTATTATGTCAGGAATCCTTAAAGTGGGTTTCCGGACATATGTTCGTTATGAGGCTGGCGAGAGGGATGCTCCTGTCCAGGTGTTGGTCAAAATTTCCAAACTAGGAAATATATCTTTAGAACGATTATTGGGTTCCCAAATTGATAAAAATGATATTTTCCCTGTGCAAAAAACTTACAAAGATTTATCCTCCGATGAGGTGAGTGTGGTTAACTTTAAAGAGGGGTTGGTGATATTTAAAAACCCTTCACGTCAAGAGTTGATAACTTTAGAGGATTCTGAAAGAAAAATTTTAACCCTTTTCAGAAAAATGTCCCCCCAATTTCAAAAAAAATGCATATTCAGCATGGGCGAAATTGTAGAATCTGAAAAAGGTCTGCGCTCCAGAGGAAAAAAGAGGAAAGGCCAAAAAATCTTCCAAAAATAATGTAAAACAACTAAGAGAGAAGCGAGAGCTAGGTCGAAAAAAACTGGATAAAAAAGCTTTGCAAGAAAAGATAGACAAGCTTAAAATAATCACATAGAGCATTAGTGAAATCACGGCGAGATAATATTAAGTGAAATTTGTTGGTGTTAGAAAGTTGTGGCACGGCGTGGCCATGTTGGTTGTTCTTTCCGCGTTTCTTTTCCTTGAGTTTTATGCCAACCTGTTTGAACAAAGTGTCGGTTATTACTTAAAATGGCAAAACCACCAAAGGCCTCAATTAGGCCGAATGTGGGAGCGGGACCGTCAATCCTTGGTAGCGCAAGCCAAAATAAAATCCATCCGCTCCTCCTTGGACCTTCAGAGAGAAACGGCCTTGGGTATAACTTCCTTCAAACATTTATTTGAAGGGTTATCACCTGGGTTTCCCCTTATCATTTCTCGAGAGAAGTTCATCCAATTATATTTTGATTTTCCCGGGCAGTGGTCGGAGCGCATTATTTCTTCTTACGACCTAATTGATTTGGATTCAGGAAAAAACTGGGACCGGGTTTTTCTCAAGCGATTTGGTCCTTGGATCACTCTGCAGTTTATTGACCGCCAAAATATTCCTCTGCATGAATTGTTTTTATCTATAGATACTTTGTTTGAGGTGCAAGCGACACGTACGGTTAAACGAGGAACCCTTGAGGATGCGGATATCCCCAAGAATCGGATTTTTTCGATCTCCGAGTTTCTACCTGTTTTAAAGTCTCTGGACGCAATTACCCAGAAAGCTGTTTTTCCGGAAGCGCGCTGGTTTTTAGGGAAGGATTATCATGTTACCCGTGTGGGTATTTCAGCTTTGCCTAATGGAGAATCAGCACAGCACATGCTTCTGGGAATCGAGTACAACACCGATTATTACACGGGTACTCTCTTGATCCCTGTAGCTGTGGAGTTGGCTAATAACATGATGTCTCAAATTGAAAAAACGGATCTTTCGGACTTAAGTGCAGAAGGAACTCTGTTTTCGTCAGGAGAGAGTCCTTGATTGGTCGATTTCTCCATTCTCTTAATCTGCTCCTGGGCACTTTAATTCTTGTTGTATTTATATTTGTAGTGGGTCTTTATTTCTGGTTGAACCAGGATTTGCCCCAGTTGCCTAATAACCTACAGCAAATCAACCTTAGCCTTCCTACAGAAATTTATTCCTCGGATGGAGAACGCATTAAGATTCTTGGGGAGAGGCGTCCTGTTGTTCTGGGGGATATTTCACCGTATTTCACAAAAGCCATCATCTCAGTAGAAGATTCCCGGTTTTACGGCCATAGTGGAATAGATCATAGAGGGTTGATACGTGCGTTACTGACCAATCTTCGCAATAAAAGGATTTCGCAGGGAGGAAGTACGATTACCCAGCAACTTTCCAAGAATCTCTTCTTTTCTTTTGAAAGAAACTGGTTGCGTAAGATTAAAGAACTTTTGATTGCCTTTCAGCTAGAGGTTACTTTCAATAAAAGTCAGATTCTGGAGGCCTATTGCAACCAGATATATTTTGGTAGTGGAGCCTATGGTGTGGAAGAGGCGGCACAAATATACTTCAAAAAACGCGCTAAGGACTTAACTTTACTTCAAGCCGCTCTTCTTGCCGGTCTTCCTAATTCCCCTAATAACACCAACCCATTTTTGCATTATGAAAAGGCGATGCAAAGAACTAAGTACGTATTAAATCGGATGGTCTCGGAAAACTTTATTTCAATTGAAGAGAGTGAATCGGCCTTACAATCTAATATTGATTTGGTAAACCCTCAGGTAGCGTCTGACCCTAACCTTTATTTCGTTGCTCAGGTTTTGAACCAATTGGAGAGAAACTATGGAAAAGAATTTGTGCATTTTGGCGGATTAAAAATTCTTACCACTCTGGATACGCGTTATCAAAAACTGGCTTTAAGAGCCGCACGAAATCATTTAGAGGCTTTAGAAAACCGGATCGTTAAGGAACGTGGTACGGGTCCTCTTCAGGTTGCATTGGTAGCTATCGAAAATAAAAGCGGTGCAGTACGGGCCATGCTTGGCGGAAGAGACTACTCTTATAGTCAATTCAACCGGGCGGTCTCGAACAATCGCCTTCCCGGTTCCTCCTTCAAACCGTTTGTATATTTTACCGCCATGGAAGAATTAGGTTATTCGCCTGCAACAGTGCTGATGGATGAACCTCTGACCATTGATATCCCTGGTAGCGCACCTTGGAGCCCCATGAATTTTAATAAAGAGTTTGCCGGGAATACTGTTCTAAAAAAAGCTCTAATGAAATCCATAAACGTAATCTCTGCAAAACTTGTTAACGAGGTTGGTCCAGAAAAAGTGATTCGCATGGTGCGTAAATTTGGTATTAAAAGTCCAATGGGTAAAAACCTTTCCCTTGCCTTAGGAACTTCAGGTTTATCCGCTTATGAATTGGCATCAGCCTACAGCGTTATCGCGAACCTTGGGGTATATAATGAACCTTATTTGATTCAGCACATAGATGACTTTCAAGGTAACAGGCTCTACGAGCATTACTATCAGGGGGTACAACAGTTTTTACCCGAGTCCCTTTATCCACTACTAAACATGATGCAGGGAGTGATAAAAGGTGGGACCGGTCAAGTTGTAAGGAGGATGGGTTTCCGCCATCCCGCTGGAGGTAAAACGGGAACAACCAACAACTTTAAGGATGCCTGGTTCAATGGATTTACAAAAGATATTTCTGCATCTGTCTGGGTTGGTTTTGATAATTATCAATCCATGATGAGTAAGTCGGGTAAAGGGTTGACCGGGGCCAGTGCCGCAGCACCAATTTGGGTGCATTTCATGCAAAAGGTTCTGGAAGGGAAAAGTCCGGTGAACTTTCCCGTTCCAGAAAAAATCAAATTTGCCAGCGTGGATGTGCAGACGGGGTATCTTGCACAAGAATTTTCTCCAGAAACTATACGAGTTGCCGTTAAAGAGGATGTGAATCTTTCACTACCACCTGTTTTATCCAATGACCCGGAAAAAGATGAGGCCGGGTTTCTTCCTGACCCTGTCGCAATTAACAAACCTCAAAATTCCATAATACCTAATAATAAAAATGTTGTACCAGACCCTTAAATTTTATGTGGCTCGATCCGCAGTTTCTTTAAGCTTGATCTTTGGGTTGGGTTTTTTGGTTTTATTTTTTTTGCATGAGGTAGCGCTTCCTAATGTGGAGTTTGATGATTCGGCGATCCAGTGGTTCATTGTATTGGTTTGTATATTTTTTGGGTTCGTTGCGTATGGCATGATGGGTGATCAGCAGTTTTTTAATGCTTTACATTCTCTTAAGAATGTTTCCCCTAAATCAAAACCGAGAGATATTAAAAAGCGGTTCGAAAATATTTTAAGTTTTACTTATTCCTCTTATTTTTTACCGAAAACCGCAAAACGTTATAGGGTTCTAGGAGTATTGTTGTATGCAGACTACCTGCTTTCTATTGGAGATGAATCATCCAGAGCTTTGAATATTTATGTGCAGGCATTTTTGCACAGTCCGAGGGACTCGCGTTTTCGTAAGCCTCTTCTTTCTATTTTGAATTTGGGACGAGAACTTACTCAGGATGAAATGGATCTGCTTCTCCTTATGGTGCATCAGGAAGAAATTCATGACCCTACCTTAAATCATTATCTGGTCGGCCTGTTTCTTAAGGCTGGGCAATGGTCCGGTAAAATTGAACCGATATTTTTGAGTGCGTTGGAAAACCAGAGTACGTTTTCTGATGAAATTATCCGGTTTGCTCTTCCTATCTATCTATCACATAAGAGAACCGATGAATTAGCGCTAAGGTTTTACCTGTTGGCACTGCGATTTTCTGTGAAAGAGGAAGATCAAATTAAGAATTA
>DUAA01000233.1 GCA_012961055.1 Nitrospinaceae bacterium | reverse complement strand
AAACTGGTATCATAGCCGTCATAAAAGCCGATGCCTATGGACATGGAGCTGTACCTTGTGGTCGAGTGGCAGCTAAAAATGGTGCAGATTATTTGGGAGCTGCAATAATTGATGAGGGAATCGAGCTTAGAGAAAGTGGTTTAAATATACCCATCCTTATTTTAGGAGGAATCTTTCCCCATGCAGCAGAAGATTTAGTCAAGCATAACCTTGAAACCATTCTTTGCACGCAATCTCTTGCCAAGGCTCTTTCAAAGGCTGCTGAAAAGCAAAACAAGACGGTGTCAGTTCATATTAAAGTGGACACTGGAATGAATCGACTTGGTGTATGCCCAGAAAAACTACCCGAACTTCTCGATCAAATTCATGATTTAAAAAATATTAAAATCCAAGCCGTCTCTACCCATTTTTCCTCAGCTGATGATGAAGATTATTCCATAACACAAAGGCAACTCGAAAAATTTCATACCGCTCTAGATATTTTACAAAAAGAAGGAATCGCCATACCATTGGTTCATAGCGCAAATACCTCGGCCCTGTTCAAATTTCCAGAAAGTCGTTTTAGCATGGCTCGACCTGGGCTCATACTTTATGGGGCTCTGCCCTCCCCTTCCTTACAACCGTTTTTAGATCGAGAGAAAAATCTAAAACCATTCCAACCTGTCATGCAATGGAAAAGTCAAATAATAATGGTCAAATCGATCCCCAAAGGTCAGCCCGTCAGTTATTCAGGTAGTTTCATAACCGAGCGGGACAGTCTCATAGCTACCTTGCCCCTTGGGTATGCAGATGGACTCTACCGGCTGTTATCAAACAAAGTCGATGTTCTGGTCCGAGGCCAGCGTGCACCTCAAGTGGGTAATATTTGTATGGATATGATACTTGTCAACGTTACAGATGTTCCTGGTGTACAGGCAGGGGATGAGGTAGTTATTTTTGGCAAGCAGGGTAACCAGATGATATCTATTGAAGAACTTGCAATAAAAGGAAAGACTCTGCCTTATGAAATTCTTTGCAATATCAGCAAGCGGGTTCCTCGAGTCTATAAGAACGAATAATCAACTCATTTTCAAATCAGAAAGATTATTCACTCCATTTCTTGAACAATAGCGACGAATCCCTTCAATCACATGCAGGGTAGAAGCGGGATCTATAAAATTAGCAGTACCTACTTGGACCGCTTTTGCCCCAGCCAATAAAAACTCCACAGCATCTTCCCCAGTGATTATGCCTCCTATTCCAATAACCGGAATTTGTACCGAACGAACCGCCTGATATACTAGGTTTAAGGCAAGAGGTTTGATAGCAGGCCCCGAGAGTCCTCCAGTTTGATTCGCCAAATGGTGCCTGCGAGTTTTTATATCTATCGACATCCCTACAAAGGTATTGCACACCGACAAAGCATCGGCACCGGCATCCTCGGCAGCCTTGGCCTGCAAGGTAATATCTGTAACATTGGGAGACAATTTTACGATGAGGAATTTTTGGGTTACTTGACGAACTGAAGAAACCACATCCCTTAAAATTTCAGGATCAGAACTGAACTGCAAACCTCCTTTTTCAACATTCGGGCAGGAAACATTCATTTCAAGAGCATCCACCCGTTCGACTTCAGACAAAGCTCGTGCCATTTCTACGTATTCGGGAGTTGTGTCCCCAAAAAAATTGACAATGATTCTAGTTTTAAAATTTTTTAATTGAGGAAGTTTCTCAGATAGAAAAGCTTCCAACCCGATATTCTCCAATCCAATAGCATTCAGCATGCCAGAAGAAGTTTCAATAACTCGGGGCACAGGGTTCCCCGTTTTAGGATTTAAAGAAATCCCTTTAGTGGAAAACCCACCAATGGCATTTAAATCTACGAGTGAGTTGTACTCCAAACCGTAGCCAAAAGTTCCAGAAGCCGCTATGACGGGGTTATTTAAGCATAAACTGCCTAATTTGACCGACAGATCCATGGGTGGGCCTTTCTTATCTCATTGACAATTAAGGAGTTATGGGATATACCTTAAAAAGGTAAATGGTGGACAGTGTTAGTTATTCCCTGTGATTTCACATCCTAACATTCATAATCTAAGTTGTCCCTATTTTTTAAAACAGTAATTTTTTTTCCATGAACCTAATAGGGGCCCCGATTATGCTTAAAACT
>DUAA01000232.1 GCA_012961055.1 Nitrospinaceae bacterium | reverse complement strand
GTTTTAACAGAAGCATCGAGAATTGAAGTGTTATGGATTTTAGAAACCTGGGTTTTCGGATCCATCATGGAAGCACCACTGGCATCCTTAAGAGTCTCACGGCGATATTGAGCACCCACCATTTTATTCAGAGCTTCAATCTGCTGGTTGTAGGGTTCGGAAGCTTCAACAACTGGAACATCCAGCTCAGGCGGTAATGATAAGCCTTGATTATTGCCAAACCAACTTTTCAGGTCTAAGCTTCCTTTAGGAGCAAAGTCAGGCTTTTGCCCGTTGAGCTCCATAACCTTGGTCACGGCCTCAGGAATATGCGCAATATTGGTTACCAATGCTCCCTTTTTGGAGAGAATTGGTTTTTGCGGGGTGTAGACTCCGTCCACGCCAAAATAATCCATGAACCACTTTTCTTTGGCAAGGGCATCATCTCCAGAACCCGCCAGGGAACCGGCGTGTCCACAAGCTTTAGTCAGTTTGGCTTTCCAGCGACCTACCACACAGGCGACTATAGGTTTATTGGAAGAAATATCCTTTTCATAATATCCACCCGGCTCACTGTACATAACGGCCACTTTTGAACGGTCATCGTTATCAAAGGCATGCAAAAACTCTTTTGCGGCATATTGGATATAAACATCCTTACCGCTCGAAACTGAAGTTGTGGTACCCCAGCCCGCCGTAGTCAAATAAACTGCAATGGTGGTAGTAAAATTTCCAGAATTGGAAAACAAAGCCACCGTCCCCTTGACCAGAGATTCTTCCGGAGCGTTGCCACCCAAAGCACCGCCAAGGCGAACATGATTCCAGGCATCTGCTAGCCCAAGGCAATTGCCACCAAATAAGTCAACGCCGTTATCCTGACAAATAGCGCGCATGATACGGGAATCTTTAACAGAAACTTTCTCAGTCAGAATGATGGCCTTTGTTAAATCCGGATTTTCACGCACCGCTTCGGCGATACCATCTTTCACCCCAGAAGGTGGTAGGTAGACCACGACAGTGTTGAACTTATGTCCCGCATCAAGACCCTCTCTTATTGAATTATAAACCGGAATTTTTCCTGATTTGGTGGTCAGAGACTTCCCGGATTTACCCGGCCCAGTTCCAAATACGATATTGCCACCGGAATAATCGTTGCTGACTGGAGTTACTCCTGAGCTTTCTTTGCCGAGAATATTTAAGACAACAACCCTGTCTTCTTTAACAGCTAGTTCAGACAAGGAGTTAATACCACAGTAAAAGGGGAAATCTTCCACGCCTTTCTTATGCATTCAAACCTCCAAAACGGAAAACAGTTTTCATTGATATTTAAAGTTCGTTGAGTTTTCTGCTCGACTCAATCTTGCCAGTCGGAAACAGGACTTTATATTTTCATCATTGCTTTAATTTCGTCTTTACCACCGTTTTTCATCCACTCGTTGATCGCCAGAGTATAATTGATCACCTCGGACATGGCACTATCATGCCCGAAGAAACGATAGGGAACACCTAAGGAATCAAGAATCTCTTGTAAATAGTTCATCCCGCGGATGACATTAGGTCCTCCCCGACCTACCACGACAAACAGAGGAACAGGCCCATGGGTCTGGAAAAAATCTCTTAGGCCATCACCCATAGCTCGGAACGTTTCAAAGATATCTGTATTATTGGCTTTGCCGCCAATAATGAATAAGACATTTGATTGTGGCAGCCAATATTTAAAACTGATCCTGGAAATATCATGCATTTTTTCATACGGAGGGTTACCGCCAAAGTCGGAAGAAATCGTTGCGTCTTCTCCTAGAAGCTCTGTAACCATGGCATTCGCACCACCGCCAAAAGTTGGTGCCGTGATGGTTCCCTTATCATTCATGACGAATACGTCACTCTGTCCCTGATAAGTTCGAAGTTGGTTAATCTCCTGCTCAAACTCCGAATAATCTGAAGAAAAAAGATGTTCCGGCAAGTGCAGCCTTTTCCAAGCCGGATCATCAAGATCAAATGCGCATTTGAAATCACAAGCAATCGGGGCTAGACGTCCACCTTTGCCCGGTTGCATGCGGATGGGGTTGAGTTCCAGCATCAACATTCCATAGTTGTTATACAGGTCCCAAAGTTTAGGCAGGTTCTGTACTAGCGGGCTGATCATCGCAGTTGGTGCACCCAGTTCCATCAACGCGTTTGACACATGATATGCTTTCAGTCCGGTCAAGGCGTCGAACGGCACCACTTTTAATTTATCTTCACCAAGTTCCTCAATATCAACTCCACCATGATGGGTAATCGTCATTACCGGACAACGATGCTCGGTGCTTTCGGAAATAGAAAAATAAACTTCATGGTCTGCAGGCACGGCCCCTTCATAGGTGACCCCGTCAGACTTTACCTTGTTGAACCCAAACACATGCTCGGCAAAGTAAAGGCGCTCCTTTTCTTTAAGCGCATCGGTAATATTGTCAACCCGGCCTAGCAAACCCGCCTTGCCTTTTTTGCCAACCCCGCCTTTAAACAAAGGCTTGATAAAAACCTGACCGTGTCGTTTGATCATGTCTTTGATCTCATCGACACTTAGTTCAGGACCCCCGACTTCTGAATGGGGAAATTCTACGAGGTCCAACAGTTTTCGCCCCCAAAGCATGCCAGTTATCTGCATCGTTTTCTCCTGCCTTTTGAAATAAAAATGGGTTTTAAGATTGAGCGTCTAAATAATTAAAAAAATTCTACCGGATAAAAACCCGACTAAATTCTTATATCTACTTAATTTCAGGGTAATTCGAGGTTCGTATTGTAAGACATTCCACTATTTTGTCAATATTATCCTGAAGGAATTATGGCTGGAATAAATTGCAAGAAAGCAGATCTATATCGGAGGCTTTAAAATTGCTATTTCAACCGCTTTTTCAGCTCTTTCCGGCTTTAAAAGTCCTTGCTATCCTCTTCCTTTGGAAGGGGGTCAGAGTTATGTTTGGTGGAAAAAATCACAAATAGTCGTACCTGAAAAAGTGGGAGAAACTATTCATACGTCCTGAATATATTTTTAGCCATTGATTAGGTAACCCACTTTAGGAGTAGCGATTTAACCTTTCCATTAATGAGCTTCAGATCACATTACAGCTTTAATACCTTCTACGATTTTATTTGATAGGTCACCCCATTTTGTTTCCGGTTTTTTTGTGACGGTGATGAAAGACGTTCCTGGTTGCGCCATAACGAACACACTTGCCACAGCGTCGTTCTCAAATATTTTTTTGGCCACCGGAAAATCTTTAGCATCCTCCAAACTGTTAAAAGTTTTATAACCGGATTCAAGGATTTCTTTGTTGACGTTAAACTTTAACGCATGTTCATTAGGGGTGGTATCAACAGTAACCTGAACAGACATGGATATATCCTCCTTAAAAATATCAAAATAACATGTTTTCTAAACTAAGTCCTTTTTTTGCTCCCGAGTGTAACACCTCGAAACACAGGTGCAACCCTATCCACCCTTAACTAATTCATGCGTACCCCAATTAAAAACAAAATTTTAATCTGCGCTTCAATCAAGAAATAGAGCATAATACAATTTCCACTTAGATCTTAAAGGACCTATTAAGTGACGGGACTCTCACCACATTCCATCTGGTTTATCGCAGGGGCTGCCTTGGTAGCTATAGAAATTTTTCTGGTTCCCGGAACGGGATTTTTTTTCCCCGGCCTAGGAGCTATAACCGTTGGGGCCGCCCTGATTGCTGGTTGGATAGAAGGAACCAACAATCAATTTATCCTGTTCTTTTTATCGACGGCCATCTGGGCCGCATTATTATGGAAACCCTTAAAACGGCTGATGAGGAGTGGTAATTCGGGGTATAGCGATATTGTTGGTGATACCGCTGTCGTCTATGGCGAACCTCTCAAAAAGGGAAAAAGAGGACAGGTCAAGTGGTCGGGAACAATTATGAACTGTGAAATCGCGTCCCAGGAAAACACCGAAACAATTTTACCCGGCACAGACGTTACCATTACGGAGGTATCCAAAGGAATCCTGGTAGTTAAACAGATCCCGTAGCCCCAAGGCTTTTAACAACGATCGACTCATACTGGAGAATTTCAATGGATTTTTCAATGCAACTGATAATTGGTTTTCTGGCTTTTTTGGCCGTTGTAAAAGGTGTAAAGTTTGTTCCTCAGCAACAAGTCTGGATCGTTGAGAGAATGGGCCGTTATCGTATGAGTATGCAGGCAGGCATAAATTTTCTGATCCCTTTTATCGACAACGTCTCCTACCGTCACTCCTTAAAAGAGGAAGCCGTCGACATCCCCAGCCAGACAGCTATCACCAAAGACAATGTTACTTTGATCATAGACGGAATACTCTACCTGAAAATAACTGACCCCAAACAAGCTTCATATGGAGTCGGTGATGCCCGATATGCCATCACGCAAATGGCACAAACCACTATGCGGTCTGAATTAGGGAAAATGACTTTGGATAGAACTTTTCTGGAAAGAGACAACTTAAATGTCAGCATCGTTCAGAGTATCAATGAGGCCTCTGTTGTTTGGGGTATCCAATGTTTACGTTATGAAATTAAGGATATCACTCCTCCCGATAATGTTCGACAAGCCATGGAATTACAGGTAGCTGCGGAAAGACAAAAAAGGGCCGCAGTTCTAGCCTCTGAGGGAAAACGTCAATCCCAAATTAATATCGCCGAAGGTATCAAACAGGAAGTGGTTTTAAAATCGGAAGCCGCAATGACAGACCAAATCAATCGGGCTAAAGGGGAGGCGGAGGCCATCCTGCAAGTTGCAAAAGCTACCGCTGAGGGCATTGAAGTGGTCGCCGCTTCCATTGATAAAACCGGAGGCGAAAAAGCCGTAGCATTAAGACTGGCAGAACAATATATTGAGGCTTTTTCCAAACTGGCTAAAGCAAATAACACCTTGATATTGCCAGCTAAAACCAATGATGCAGGTTCCATGGTGGCCCAAGCGTTATCCATATTTAATTCGATTCAAGGTCCGGTGAGTGACGATAAAAAAGAAATCACTTAAAGGAAAAAATAAGAATGTGTGGCGTTTTAGATTCAGAAATCTTCTGATAATTCCAAATGAAAGTGTATACATAGATCTCCCCACTCTATTATCAAAATATTATGAACGGGGCCACAACACCAAAAGCTATCACGGAACACAACATTATTTGATTCCCAATGACCTGAGCCCCGGTTACACGATAAAAAAAGCAATGGACGGCGAACTGGCGGATAGGTTCTAGGTCAAAATTCTCATCTATAAAACAGTTCTGGAGGATTCTTGGTTCTCCCACGCGCCGAGTTTATTCGAGTGGGCCGTCGGGTTTACGTTGAACTTTCAACGGGGCGCAGATATTTTTTACCTGCTCCAATATACTGCCCTGAACCTGAACTTCCCATTGTTTATCCGATTTCGTATTTCTTCGATAAAAGTCGTGGAAGCGTCCCATATCCCAATTGGAAATTCGCAGGGTGCCCCACCTTTTAGCTAGGCGTTCGAATAACTGGTCGCTAAAAAACTGGACCATCTTAGGATTGGTAGTCATTTTCCCTGCCAGCGGATAAAAGTCCTTGGCGTGAAGAGCCAATCCCTTTTTGCCCAACTTTCGTAAAAATTTTTGGGCAAATTTAGTTTGAGGCAGCAACCTCAATGCCCCATTAGCACTAAACGAAGAGGTAGGCCACTGCTCCTCAGGGAAAGCGCTGGAAATTTTGTAATTACCCTGGGGAACACCTTGTTTTGCCAGAGCCATAATAAAATTCAGGTCGATACTCCCATACGCTTCCTGCCCCAACAGGCAGAGCCGGTCAAACTTTTTTCCGGCTCCTGCATCAACGCTAATCAACCCAGGAAATTCTTCATGCCCCGTCAATTTGATGACAATCTCAAAAGCAAAAGCTTTTATAGAAAGCAAAAGCACAAAAAGAAAAACAATAGTCCTCGTCATAAAAACCATTGGTTCATGTTTCTGCTTGCAGCTTCGTGATTCCAAGGGCTTCATCTACCTTCAATAACTGCCAGGGCTGACTTCGCGTTGGCGGCTACAACACGCTCTATATTAGGATTTGAGCTTTTCCTTGTGGGCCCGCGTAGCGAATTGATATATAGGGAAAATATGCGCGTGAGATAGGAAGATTTGAGGGCAATACTTCCTTCCGGTGGCAAACCAGCTGCTTGGAAATTATCTATGATTTTCTCAGTTGAAAGAACCATACCCGCAACTTGTCCGGCATCATTCAACAAGGGAAAGCCCTGCACCGGTGGCGATGAGAACTTAAGTTCAAATATATTCTTATCGTTCATTATCGCTTTCAATCCCGTAATCACTCCTTTCATCACAGAGTAGCGACCAGAACCGCCAAAATCTGGCGATGCTAGAAAATCCCCTACCTTATGGATTGAAGAATCGGCAAACTGAAATCCTGGAACCGCCGTCTCCAGCTTTAAGAGAGCCAGATCATAGATAATGTAACGCTTCACAATTTCGGCGGGTATGGGAGGCTGACCGCCCAACCGCACCCGCACCTGGTTCACATCTGCCAAGCTATTAGCCAGCGTGAACACATACCCCCCAAACGCGAAACCATAACTTTCAACTTTCCAGGTTGGGGATTGAGAAACAGGATGCAAGTTCTCGAGTTCATCAAACTCTTGTGGGTTGATATCAAATTCTGCATAGGTTTTTTGAAGATTTTTTCTGACGACTTGCAAGTTGCGTATTGATTCCAGACTAGAATCTTCCAGGTAAAACTTTTCGGCCAAACGCAAATGGTGAACCGCTTTCACCCCGTCCTTGAGTTGATAGAATAATAAGGACAAATTATGGTGAGCCTGCGGCCAATTTTTCTTGAGCCGCAAAGCCTGTTGGTAAGATCGAATTGCGTTTTCTTTCCTACCCTCTAAATTCTGTTCAAAGCCAAGAGAATACCACTCCTCAGCTGTTCGAGCCTGCAATTCAGAAACCATAGAAAAAACAAATAGAATATTCAAAATAATACAAGCAACGACTCCCAATTTAATGGGGGAGCCCTTTCCAGCTTGAATAGCTTCATATTTTGTTAGCTTGTTCAATTTGTTTTAGCCTCCCTATACTCCTAAAAGCTGGTCCAGCTCGCGAATTTATAATACAGTCGAATATTGAACCCTAAAAAAGACTTGCCCCACTCATTTCATTCGGTGCAAAATGCAACTATTAAAATTTTATGGATTTCCTTGAGTATGGCCCAACCATTAAGTTTTACTGCACCCACTAGCCGTGATCGTTATGGATCATAGCGCTAAAAAATCCAGCAATACAAAGAGATTCGACATTAACAGGGGAGAATCTTCTGAATGTGAAGGCTTGACTTGGCCTAAAGTATCCCGATTCATTTCTCTCCCATTCAGTCCTTCCCGAACAAAAACTTTTATGCAGGTCAAAAGGTTTGAGGATGTTTCCATTGATCGCCTGTTCTCAAAAGGCGTTGAAGGGATTCTTCTCGATGCCGATGGCACTCTGGGACCTCATCATATCAGGGAATTCAACTCCGGCATATTAAATCATGTTCGTGCCATGCTGAAAAAAGGATTTAAAATAGCCATTTATACCAATGCTTCGAAAGGTCGGTTCCAACAGTTTCAGGATATCGGGGTTGAGGTTGTCCACAACGTACCCCCAAAACCGGATCCGACCGGATTTCACATCGCCATGACCAAATTTCTTAAATTAGAGGACCCTAACAAGGTCTGCATGATCGGAGATAATTATGTGACCGATGGAGGAGCCATTGATGCGGGGATGCACTTCATCCACGTGCAGCCGGTGAAAGGGAACGAACTCTTTTTTCATTCCGCAACTCGCCTTTTTGCTTACCTCTGCGCTAAAATGCAGGGTCAGCTGACGGAAAAGTAGGCGAGGAGTTCAAACCTGAAGTTTCCCCACAACAAGCCAACAGTCTGCAAGCAAGTTATTAAAACAAAGCCCTACCCGAAATAAAACCTGTTTGTGGCATTAAAGGGTTTACATCCACCCTCAATACAAGAATAATAAGTGCATGAAAATAAAACAGGTTCAAGAATATTGTCAGGAAGCTGTAAAGATTTCTGAGCGTAATGGAACCCATGCGAGTCTTACTTTTTTGATTGGAAAAAAATTTGGAGTAAATTTCCGTTTGCTTAGAAAAACCAGGCGGAAACTTCAGATGCTGTATCCCATCGATAATAACAAGCCTGAAGAACATCCGTTAAACCAGGGCGGACGTGCATTGAAGATGAGCTATGCTCTGACGGTTCAGGAACACTACAGCGTACCTATTGAGCAGGTCAAACACCTAGAATCCCTTCTGGCAAATTTCGCCGAAGCCATTCGCAAAACCTTCAGTCAGGAAGAAATTCGAAATTACCTGGAATCTTCTTCCGGCATTGACACCGACCCTAGGGAAATCACAGATATGGAAGGTTTAGCAAAGTTTTCGGCTAACGACCTGTTATTGGAAGCGGAAGAAATAGTGGAAATTGAGCATATCAAAAAACTACTTCTCCAGAATGAAAGCGGTCAATAACTTATGGAACCGGAACCTATTTTCAAAAGACGCACCCGGTTGATACTGGCTTTTCTCATCCTATGCACCTGCACCGTGTTAATCCTTTTTACTGGGCCGGGATTCGGATTTGTTTGGCAGGTGGTTCTTTCCAGCATTCTTTTCTTTTTTCTGTTCTGGCTGATCACCTGACCCCAAACCAGATTACTCCTAATAAAGCCACCCCCGCAAGAACCAATCCTGAAATTGCCAGAGATTTTAATGTTGGCAGCTCGTTATCCAGTTTTTCGTTTATAGGCTGAATGGCTAACTGAACTATCTTGTTGAGTTCTTCCTTAATCTCATTCATTATTTCCATTTTTACAAAGCGGGTATTCTCCGCCACCACCTTGTCGAGACCTTCCAGAATACTTTTGGTGATCTCCGGGGTAGCTTTCACAAGCTCTTGCCGCACCGCCTCCAGTCCATCTTCGTTCATCCGCATCATCCTACGGTCAATTTCTCCTAGCTTAGTGCAGATTGCCTTTTCAACTTTGGGTGCAATATTTTCTTCGATCCTCGCCATCGAATCACGCGCATTGGCTAAAGACTCGTGGAGATACTCTTGAATTTCTTCTTCCAAACCCTCTTTTCGGGACTCCACATGTTCTGCTAGGATGTCCAGTCTTTGACGGATTTCAGATATTTTTCGGAATTCTTCACCAGCCTGCTGCCGTTCTTTTTCGAACTCAGGATTCATTGAATCAGACATAATACTCCCTAAATGGTAAATCATGTTAAGCGACCCAAATCCTGGTCAGCATTTGACAAACTAACAACTTAGCAAATTATGGACTCAAACCAGGACAGTTTCAAATAGTAAACACAATTTAGCGCAACTTGACTTCCCCTTTCCAGTCAGGTATTTTGATAACATTGATAAATAAAGGTTTATTTGGTGGAAAAGGCCCTACAAGAATTCAAAAATTACCTGCTTGTGGAAAAAAATGCTTCTCCACATACGTTGGAAAGTTATTTTAATGATATCTCACAATTCTGGAGTTTTTTGATTTATTCCGGCCATGCCGTTGAATCCGGTACCGTTCGTCTTGAAAAGATAGATCGATTGGCATTACGTTCATTTATGGTTCATCTTTACGAGAAGAATTTATCAGGGTCCACCATGCGACGCAAGCTTTCAACATTGAGGTCATTTTTTAGGTTCCTGTGTCGCGAAGATATTATCCAGAATAATGTTGCCAAGACCGTTCCCACACCCCGAATACAGAACAAACTGCCTTCTTATTTTTCCGTCGATGAGATGTTCCGCCTATTGGAATTACCCGAAGGTAAAGGGTTCCTGCCAGTCCGTGACAGGGCCATGCTCGAATTGTTTTACAGTTGTGGATTGCGCATCAGTGAACTGGTTTCGTTGACACGAGAAGATATTAACCCGGACTCCCGCATGGTCAAAGTACTGGGGAAAGGTGGGAAAGAACGCCTTCTACCCTTGGGACATCAATGTGTTAAAGCTTTGGAAACGTATCTAATTGTCAGAATGGATAAAGTACGGAAGTTTAATCCCGGACCAGACAAACTGTTTCTCAATTATCGAGGGGCAGCAATCACGGTTCGGGGAATGCGAAAGGTTGTGGAAAAATATATTAAGCAAGGAAATTTCCCAGGTGGAGGTTCTCCACATTCGATCCGGCATTCTTTTGCCACACATCTATTGGAAGGCGGGGCAGATTTACGATCCATTCAAGAACTGCTGGGCCATTCCAGCTTGTCTACCACCCAGAAGTACACTCATTTAACGCTCGATCGATTGTCAGAAACATATGACAGGGCACATCCTCGAGCCAAAGAAAAACCCGCGATAGAGTGATATTAATCGGGTTTCCCTTTTTCCCCTAATGCCAGTACAATACTCGATATGATGCAAGCAACCACAATACTAGCTGTTCGTCATAAGGGTAAAGTTGCCATAGGCGGTGATGGACAAGTAACTCTGGGCAGCACAATAATGAAACATTCAGCCAGTAAAGTCCGGCGCATGTACCACGACAAGGTGGTCGGCGGATTCGCCGGGTCCACTGCAGACGCTTTTTCTCTATTTGGCCGATTTGAAGAAAAACTGGAAAAATTCCAGGGCAACCTACCCCGCTCAGCCGTTGAATTAGCTAAAGACTGGCGCACTGATAAAATGCTAAGGCGCTTGGAGGCAATGCTAATAGTAATTGACAAAGATCACTCCCTCCTGCTTTCTGGGACAGGAGATGTGATAGAACCCGATGATGGCATTTTAGCTATCGGTTCGGGAGGAATGTTCGCATCTGCCGCCGCAAAAGCCCTGGTCAAACACAGCGATCTTTCAGCACGTAATATCGTTGAAGAAGCGATGGTAATCACTGAATCCATCTGTATTTATACCAACTCTAATGTAACGATTGAGGAATTGTAGTTCATGAATTATACAGCTTTAACCCTGCCTGAAACGTCACCTCAGGAATGCAAGGATACGTTCATGGCGTCATTGACACCCAAACAAATTGTTGCGGAACTGAACAAATTTATCGTCGGACAAACTAATGCCAAACGAGCAGTCGGTATTGCTCTGCGTAACCGCTGGCGCCGGCAACAACTTCCCGCCTCGCTTCGAGATGAAGTTGGGCCCAAAAATATCCTCATGATTGGTCCGACGGGAGTAGGAAAAACAGAAATAGCACGTCGACTGGCGAAGCTTGCCAAATCCCCTTTCATTAAAGTTGAAGCTTCCAAATACACCGAAGTGGGGTATGTCGGGCGCGATGTAGAATCCATGATTCGGGACCTAGTGGAATTGGCGAAAAACATGGTTAAAGAAGAAATGGAAGAGACGGTTCGTGTGCAAGCCCGTGAACATGCTATCGAAAAACTGCTGGACTTGCTTCTCCCTCCTCCTCCAGGCATGGAGAAAATCGATCTAGACTCAAACGGCAAGCTGCATTACGAGCAAACCCGCAAAAAGTTTTCCGCGATGCTCAAAGAAGGGAAGCTCGATGATCGAGAAGTAGAAGTTCAAGTTCAAGAAAAAGGACCTACTCTGGTTGACATGAATGCTGGAGCTGGAGCTGGAATGGAAGAAATGGGCAACAACATCAAAGATATGCTGGGATCTTTTATGCCGCAACGAACCAAAAATAAAAAACTGAAAGTTCCGGATGCGTTCAAAGTCCTTTGCCAGGAAGAAGCTGAAAAATTACTAGATCAGGACATAATAATGCAGGAAACCCTCAAGAGTGTCGAACAAAATGGAATCATCTTCATCGATGAAGTAGATAAAATTATTGGCCGACAATCAAGCAGTAACGGTGGTCCTGATGTCTCCCGCGAGGGGGTGCAACGTGATCTACTGCCTATTATTGAAGGCTCTTCGGTTAACACCAAATACGGAATCGTAAAAACGGATCACATCCTTTTTATTGCGGCAGGCGCATTTCACTCCGCCAAACCGTCGGATATGATCCCAGAGTTTCAGGGGCGATTTCCTATCCGCGTTGAATTAGATTCCCTCACAAAAGAAGATTTCGTCCGCATTCTTACTGAACCCGATAACGCTCTGGTCAAGCAATATGTCGCTTTACTTAAAACAGAAGAAGTAACCTTGACCTTTCTTGATGAGGCCGTTGATCAAATCGCTGAGATGTCGGCCCTAGTCAATCAACGTATGGAAAATATTGGCGCCCGGCGCCTTCACACCATCATGGAAAAATTTCTAGAAAGTATTTCTTTTGATGCTCCGGATTTAGAAGAAAAGAATATCACCATTGATGCAAACTATATCCGCGAGAAACTAAAAGATATTATCCAAAACGAAGACCTGAGCCGATACATCCTTTAATCCTGCCCATGAAAAAACTCATCCAAAAAGCGGAAATCCTTTTAGAAGCTCTGCCTTATATTAAAAACTTCCACAGTAAAACTATTGTCATTAAATACGGTGGCAATGCTATGGTTTCTGAAGACCTCAAAAAGAATTTTGCTCTCAACATTGTCATGATGAAATACATTGGCATTAACCCGGTCGTGGTTCATGGGGGCGGCCCGCAAATTGATAAAACCCTAAAGGCTCTTGGCATTCAATCCCAGTTTGTCCAAGGCCAACGTGTTACAAGCAAGGAAACGATTGATGTTGTAGAAATGGTTCTTGGAGGAAAAGTAAATAAAGAAATCGTTTCCCTGATCAATAGCCAAGGGGGTAATGCAGTGGGGATCACCGGTAAGG
>DUAA01000231.1:4437-12859 GCA_012961055.1 Nitrospinaceae bacterium | reverse complement strand
TAGTGGTGTACGAAGGGGAGTCGGCTTACCTGAGATTAACCGAAGCGGTGGAGAGTGGAAGTACGTTTTCACAACTTCCAAACCTCATCTATAAAGACGATACGGGCATTCACGTTAATAAGGAAGTGTGCTCCGAAAATTTAGCCGATTTGCCGCCGCCTGATTTTGATGGACTGCCGCTGGAAAAATATTTTGTGCCGAACCTTATTCTCCCCTACCTCGCGACACGCGGGTGCTATTGGGGGAAATGTACCTTCTGTGACCATTTTCAGGGTTATGTAGAAGGGTTCCGCACCAAACAAGTGGACCATATTGTGCAGGAAATTAAGTCACTCAAAACTAAATATGGAACCCGGTTTTTTCATTTCACCGATGAATCTTATCCTCCAGCATTGTTCCAGAAACTTTCGCGTAAGTTGATCGAGGAAAAACTCGATATTGCCTGGACCACTCACATGCGCTTTGAAGAATCGTTGCTCGAGGAACAAGTCTGGAAGGATGTTGCAGAATCGGGATGCAAATATTTGCATTTCGGTTATGAGTCCGGAAACCAGCGCGTACTAAAACTCATGGACAAAGCAACAGAACTCGGCGCCATTGAGACCAATTTGCGCATGTCATCCGAAGCTGGTATCTGGAATCATCTAATGGGTTTCTTCGGTTTTCCCGGAGAGACTTCTGCTGAAGCCGATGACAGCAAAGCCTTCGTCGAAAAAAATGCGGCGCATATTCACTCACTGGGGTTCATGACTTTTGTGTTGGGCAAATACAGTCCAATAGCGTTCGAACCGGAAAAATACGGTGTCTCTTACTATAAAAATCCGGAATGGGACTTGGCGCTTGACTACTATTTCACCACTAAAGAAGGTCTCACCATTCAGGAAGCTTTGGATGTATTTGATGGCTTCGAGCAAAAGCACAACCAAAAATGGGACCTAAGAACCTGCGTCCGCGAATACATTTTCCTCTATATCGATAAATATGGATCAAACCACCTGCCTCAATTAGAAATGACCGAAGAGCAACGCAAACAAATGCAACACACTGCCGTAGGTATGGTCTAGCCACTAAACTTGTGGAGGTTTGCACTATACCCATTAAGCTCACAGAATAATCAAGCACAATACTGCGTAATACCCCTACTTTTAGCCAGCAGTAGAACTAATCCATGTAGGTCTGTAATTTATTTTTCCATAGGAGATGGTTGTTGAGTATTCAAATAAATTAAAGTATTAAGGAGCTGAAAAGACTCTTTTCTTGGTCAAAAAAGTCATTGCCAGTTGTCACCAGGTGTTTTCCGGTTATTTCCCGATGCAGAATTTGCCAAAGATTTTGTCTAGCAGGTCTTCTTCGAAGGTTTTGCCAAGTACGCTTCCGAGATGTTCCATTGCCAAGGTGATGTCTATAGCTACCAGTTCTTCGGATAAGCCTTGCTGGAGGCTTTCGCCGGCTTTTTGTAAGGACTGTGCTGCTAGTTGTAATTGATCCCTATGTCGTTCGCGGGTGATGACTAGGGATTCCCCGACGCGTTCACCACCTATACCTTTTTGGTAGAGGGCGTCTTTTAGAGAATTGAATCCGTCTAGGGTTTTGGATGACAGGGTTAGAGGTTGATCTCCATCAAGAAAGATTTTGACCTGCTCTGGCTGCCAAGAGGAAGGGAGATCTGATTTATTTAGTACCACGAGCCTAGGTTTTTGTCCCACTTCTTTCATCAACAATTTATCATTGTCGTCAAGTGGTTGGGAGGTATCGAAGATTACCAATGCCAGATCGGATTTTTCTAACGCCAAACGGGTTCTTTCGATGCCTTTTTGTTCGATCACTTCTGGATTATCACGCAATCCGGCTGAATCAATAATAACGATGTGGATATCTTTGATGCGGACTCGTTCTTCAAGCGTATCACGGGTGGTACCGGCTATGGGGGTTACGATGGCGCGGTCTTCCTGCAGCAGTGTATTGAGCAGGCTGGACTTGCCGACATTGGGCTTGCCTATCAGTGTGACTCGCATGCCTTCCCGAAAAATCCGTCCCTGTCGGAAAGAATTAACCAGTTTTCTCAATTCATTTTCGACCTGCTGAATATTTTTTTGTGTGGTTTCCCTCGACTGGAAAGTAAGGCCATCTTCAGAAAAATCAATGGCGGCTTCTAACTGTGCCTGAGCAGATAACAGGTTTTCTTGAAGGATATTAAGTCGTTGAGAGAGTCCGCCTTTGAGTTGTGCTAAGGCTGAGTTGAGGGCTTTGTCGGAGGCAGATTCGATTACATCGGCAACAGCTTCGGCCTGGGTCAGATCGAGTCTGCCGTTGGTAAATGCGCGACGGGTGAACTCCCCTGGCTCTGCTAGACGTGCGCCTTGCGCCAAAATCAATTCGAGTATTTTTGATGTTGTCAATGTGCCACCATGGGCGCTGATCTCAATAACATCTTCGGCTGTATAACTTCTAGGTCCTTTAAAAAAAGTGAGAAGGACTTCATCCACACATTGCCCTGAAGCGGGATCACGAATTTCGCCAAAAATTACTTTTTGTGGTTCGGGTTTTCGTATCGGCTTACCGGTGGCAGGATGGAACAATTGCATGCCAATAGATAAGGTATTCTCTCCGCTAATGCGGATGATGCCTATGCCTCCTTCACCAGGAGGCGTCGCGATAGCTGTAATGGTGTTGCTCATGCAATGTATCGTCCTTCTTTCGGACATAAAAAGCAACCTCCCGCAATCTCCCTTGTCAGGGGGAAGTTTAATTAGGACGCCATTTATCCGCCGGCATCAAATAGCAATGATAATTGAAGTGGAGATGAATCATTGTTTACCGAAAAATTTATTGCTGGTCGGCACAACGCCCAGCAGTTAATCTTTCATTACGTGGTAGATATAGTATTGCTGAGAGATAGTGAGGATGTTGTTGACGGTCCAATATATAACGAGTCCAGCTGGAAACGAAAGGAACAGAAAAGTGAAAACGATAGGGAGAAACATCATTATTTTCTGTTGCATGGGGTCACCCATCGATGGGGTCAGCTTTTGTTGTATGAACATGGTAGCACCCATTAGTACGGGAAAAACATAATAGGGGTCGGCAACGGAAAGGTCAGTGATCCAGGCCATAAATGGAGCGCCACGAAGTTCGATGGAAAAAAACAGTGCGTGATAAAGAGCGATGAATACTGGAATTTGCAACAGCATTGGCAGACAACCACCAACCGGGTTTACCTTGTGCTTTTTGTACAATTCCATCATTTCTTCATTCATTTTTTTCCGGTCATCTTTATTCCTCTCCTGAATAACTTTGACATAGGGCTGAACCTTCTGCATTCCCTTCATGGACTTAAAACTTTTATGGGTCAATGGAAAAAACAGTAGCTTGATGCAACAAGTCATGAAAATGATAGACCAGCCATAGTTGTTGGTGACCCCATAGAAAAAGGCTAGAACTTTGAGGAGCGGTTTGACGAGAAACGCGAATTTATTACCGAACCAGCCGTAATCAATCATCCTTACCAAGTGATGCTTTTTGTCTTCTAGGATTTCCAGTTCTTTAGTTCCTGCATAAAACATATATTTTGCATTGGCAGAGGATTGAACGGATTCGAATCCCAATCCAACATATGCCTGATCTTTTTCTTTGAAGACCAGGCCGGTTTTGGTGCCATCCAGAGGAATAAGTGCTGAACCAAAGTATTTATTCTGGAAGGCAGCCCATTGAACATCTCCTCTGAAATAGGTGGTTTGATGAATGTCCTCAGGAGGATTCTCGGTACGCTCATTATTGGCGAATATGGTTGCGCCGGAAAAGACGATGTAATCCGTTTGCGAGGATATGTTTCCTCCCATGCCGGGTCCCAAAACAACCTGATATTGTAGATTTTTGGCGGCCAAGGGTGTGGCAGTGATTTGTGTGCTCATTTCCACCATGAAGTCGTTGTAGTGGAAGACGTAGGTCCGAACGACTTGTAATCCAGACGAGTGGTTTAAAGTCAGGGTCAGTCGTCCCTCGGGAATGCTTTCGTCCAAAACGATGGAAGTCGTCGAAGGCTCGTAATGCGCGTATTGCAAAATCGCCGAAATTTCCGGGTCGTTAGCCTGTAGAGACAATGCTGGTGTCAAGTTATCAGGATTCATTATCAAGTCGATAATTTCCCCAGCATCATTCCTGTATTTGGGCAATTGCAGTTGTTTCAAAACTCCGCCACGATTACTGATTACGAAAAGGGCTGGACCTGTAGAAACTTGAATGAGAACTTCTTCCCCCGGAAAGGGATTAACGGCAGGAGCCTGGGTAGTAACTTGTGATAGACCCTGTTGCGGAGAAGAACTCGAAAATGTGGAGCCTGGAGCTTGAGTCCTACGAGCAGGTGCCTGAGCAGTATTTGGAAGTTCTTGTATGCCTATTTCTTTCACAGGCGTAGGACCCTGAATTTGTGCCAGAAAATAACCCCAGGCTACGAATACTCCCAAGGAGAGTACAAAGGCGAGTAATAATCTATTTTCCAAGTTGAATCTCCCATTCCAGCCAAAATCTGTTTTGTTGAGTCTTTATTTATTTCAACGGATCCGCCCCACCATCGTGATAGGGATGACATTTAAAAAGTCTGCAAATGATAAGCCCTATTGCTTTGACAAGAGAGTACCGATGTAAAGCCTGGGCAGCATATTCCGAACAACTAGGGTGAAACCGACAAGCAGGCAAAAACAGTGGCGAAATCCACCGTTGATAGCCACGAATTATTTTAAGGATCACCTGGTTTAGCATGAGAGGCTGGATTGCTTGGGTGTTTGGTCCTATTTGGGGGTTTACCTCTCGGTTAGAAGGGCGGATGAAAGTTTTTTTTCAATCGCCCGGTGGGGAAGTCTGACCATATCTTTCCCTGATACTATAACGATATCCAAAGAGGGTCCTATACGATGTTTAATTTGGCGAAAAATCTCACGTATTCTTCGTTTTACTTTGTTTCGGGCCACCGCATTTCCAATTTTTTTTGAAGCGATGATTCCCAACCTCTTTCTGCCTAGTTCATTAGGAATGGAAAAGATAATGCATATTCTTTCCACCCGTTTTTTTCTCCCTTCATCCATGACCTTTTTAAATTCGGGCCGTTTGGTCAGGCGTTCGGTTTTTTTGAAAGAGAAATCCTCCATCCACTCGGCGTGAGGCCAGAGAGCAATGACTCATAAAGCTACCAAAGCTCTTTGTCCACAAAATAAGGAAATTATAATTTATACCCCTCCGGAGCATGAAGGCTAACGTGAAATCCCACATCTGGAGAGCTTCTTTACAATCAGACCGTTAAGCGTTTTCTACCTTTTCGCCGACGGTTTGCCAACACGCGTCTTCCACCTACGGTCGAACTCCGTTTCCGGAAGCCATGTACACGTTTTCTTTTGATGTTACTGGGTTGAAAAGTTCTTTTCATGAATCTGTCCTAAATATAGTTCCTGAAAAACCCACCTTACTGCTACCAAATCAAATGGTTAGGCAAGCTGAGGAATTGTGAAATGATTGAGAGGATTATTTCATCGGTGGGAGCGCATGTCAAGGGCTAATCCCTTTCTTTCAAGGTCATTGGGGTCATCGGTGATTATTTTTAAATCATACCCTGAGGCAATACTAAGTTGTTCAGCCTCTGTAGGTGGTGACGAATAACCGTCTAATAAATATCAATTTGTTTCAGTTCAATTAAAATTCCTGCTTTTTCAAGATTTCACGATTTAGGGAGCGAGTTGAAAGTTAACGGTAGAGCAGGTTACAAACGGGTTTTGTTATTACTAATCAAATATCAGGCGAGGTTCTATTAGGAAGAAATTGATTTCAAAGGTTATACGTTTTTCTTGATTTTTTGCTAGGGAGTGTATGAAGCCCAGCCCGCTTGGGGAAATAAAAATGGGGTTTGATTCAAACCCTCTTATCATCCAGGCTGAATTTTTAGAAACCTTTTCTTACCGACCTTGATGAGGTATTCCTTATTTCCTGATAATTTTTGATGAACATCAGAAATTTTCCCCCCATTGATTGTTACAGACCCTTGCTGGATCAGGCGGCGAGCGGCTGAAGTACTGTCAGTTAGTTTGTGGTCTCTCAGAATATTGCAAATTCCTCGTAGTTCATCTCCCCAACCTTTTACCACTGGAATTTCATCAGGCAGGTTCTTTTTTTTGAATACATTTTCAAACTCGGTCATGGCAGTTTCTGCAAGTTTAGGAGAATGGTAACGTGCTACGATTTCTTTTGCTAAATCTATCTTGGCATTTTTAGGGTTCAGAGTCCCAGATGCCGTCTGTTCTTTCATGGCCTCAAGTTCTGTTGCACCGACTTGGCTTAAAAGCTCATAGAAGCGCCACATCAAATCATCTGAAACGGACATAATTTTGCCGAACATATTATTTGGGGTATCAAAAACTCCGATACTGTTGCCAAGGCTCTTACTCATTTTTTGCACTCCATCGGTGCCCTCCAACAAAGGCATGGTAAGAACAACCTGAGGCTTATGTCCGTATGCACGTTGTAGATCTCGGCCAACGAGGAGATTGAATTTCTGGTCTGTACCGCCTAATTCAATATCAGCTTTTAAAGCTACCGAGTCGTAACCCTGGATCAAGGGATACATCAATTCGTGAATGGAAACCGGAAGGTTTTTGGCAAGACGTTTTTGAAAGTCATCCCGTTCCAGCATGCGGGCAACGGTATATTGCGCCGCGAGCTCAATCATTTCTACCGAAGAAAACTTATTCATCCATTCGCTGTTGTAGGCGACGGTGGTTTTGTCTTTATCCAGAATTTTATAAACTTGTTGTAGATAGGTTTTGGCATTTTTTTTGACTTCATCTGGGGTAAGGTTTTTACGGGTTTCGGATCGGCCGGTTGGGTCGCCGATCATTCCCGTGAAGTCACCGATCAGAAAAATGACCTCATGACCCAACTCCTGAAATTGCCTCATCTTGTGCAGAAGAACTGTGTGCCCAAGATGCAAATCAGGAGCCGTAGGATCAAATCCCGCTTTCACTCTCAATGGTCTTCCTAAGGCAAGCAGGTCTTCAAGGTTCTGCTCGCTGATGATTTCGGAGGTGCCCCTGCGAATAGTTTTTAGTTGTTCCTGAACAGAAAGCATGTAGCAAAAAACCAGAGTAAATAATTAAAAGGTTGCTAAAACAAATAGAAAAAATTCTGAGCTTGCGTTATCTTACTGGCAGCAGTTCTATCGCCCATACAGGTTTTTGTGAGGGGGCAAGAATTTATCAAGCCGAGACAGTTTCTTGTAAGCTTTAGAGAGTTATTGCAAGTATGGTCCCACGCCTAGTGGAAGGAAGCTAGCATACCGCAAAGGAATCTGCAACTGCAGCAACCAATGAACAAAATGATCTTACATTAAAAATGGAAAACGAAAGCTCTCAATCAATCCAGACGGAAGCCCTCGGTCTCCGAGCTAGGAAATTTGCTCATGCAGGTTATGGGTTTCTTGGCTTGAATATCGTTTACTTGGCTATTGCCATGTATTTTATTCCTCCATTCAATCTGGGGTTGACAACAATCCTTTCTCTTTTCGCTTTTGTACTTCTTTTGGGTGTGCTGACCTATTATTTACTTAAGGAAAAGAAAAGGCTGGCCCAGGTTCTAGCTGTCATTTTTGGGCTCCGGTTCCTAAATTCGGTTTATTCTTTGACGGATGTAAGCACTTTTCAAGCTGTGCCCTACCTCCTTCCTGGTATTGTGGCCACATTTTATCTTCTAGGACGGGCAGCGTGGGATTGGCCGTGAACCTGGGCGTAGGATTGACTTAATCGGTTGAAACCCCTTTATACCCCTGCTATAAAGAAATTTTTCGAACTCAATTTGACAAAGATGTGAGGAGCCCTTTTGTGCTTTCCCCTTTTATAAAATCTACTGACCAACTGCCTTTAGTTACTGATGTAGGGAGAGAGTTTCTTGGTCTAGGCCATACTAAATCTCCGGAGTTGGCTCACAGAGTTCAATCCTTGTTCCAGCTTTTGAATGGAAAAATTGGGTTTCCCGACACAGAATTGGGCCAACAAAATCAGGCAATATTTAACCTGCTTGTCCGTATGGTTTACCCTGAGGTAGTAATAGATCTTGCAGACTTGATATATGTTCAGCACGAGCGTCCTGCGGTTTTTTTGAATCTTGATCACATTCAGATCAATATACGTAAAGATCGCACCGTTTTGTCTCAACCCATGGAACAGGTGAATGAAAAGTTTATCTTCCTGTTTAGTGAGCTTGCCAGCCTGATTAAGAATGATCCCATACTAAACAATGATCCGGAATGGATCAGCTTGCTTAGTGAAAGTTATAGTTTTTATTTGTCGCAGACCCATAACTTCCCATGGGATAACCCAATGGAGTTAGTTCCGCATGATTTAAACGCTTCCCTGATGGATGTAGCAACAGGGCTGGCAGGGTT
>DUAA01000231.1:3474-4394 GCA_012961055.1 Nitrospinaceae bacterium | reverse complement strand
AACATGCCATTTATCATCGAAGGTCTAAACCATTTCGTAAAACTTTCTGGTAAGAACAATATCGAAATTTTAAATATTGATTTTCCCGCGGGCCCGGTCGACAAACTTTATGGCTGTATTCTTGCCAACAAGTTTTTGCATCATTTGCAAAGAACGGAACGTCAGCAATTTTTGCGCTGGGCTCATGCGGCGCTGGAGCGGGAAGGCTCGCTGTTGATCCTTGATACGGACTTGGAATGCCAGATTTTACAGCATGCTAGAAATCCGGAGTATCGAAAAAAATTGACCCATGGTTATATTGAAACATTGATAGAGATTGAAGCAAATTTTTGCGAAACTCTGATTCAGGATGTCCGCCAAACAGGATTTGATGTTGCGCATTTTGATTTTCACGAATACGAAGATGAAACGGATGCCTATAGCCAGTTTCCGGGAGAAAACCTGTCGATAAAATTCGTGGGTTTAGAAATTGTAGCCCGGCGAGCTGCTGAGGGTGATAAACAATAACCTTTGCTAGCTTGCAAAGAGTTGTATCGAATCAATATGATTTTGCTAGTTCTCCCACATGGAAGTGGAAGCTAAGTGGTCATTTACGTTTTATGAAGAACGTGGTGGTCCATTATGCAGAGACAACTATTTTTAGCCAAAGGTAGTTATTACCTATCAACCCCAGCGGCTTGCCGGAGGAGATTTTGTAGGGTTTTCCATTCGCTCAGGATAGCGGTGTTGGCTTTATTTTCCATTTTTCGATAAAGCTTAATGACTTTTTTTCCTGTAGGGGTCAACCTTGCGCCCCCTCCTCCCTTTCCACCCGTAACACTGGCGACCAGAGGCTCTTTAAAACATTGATTCATGATGTCCACCATGTTCCAAGCACGTCGGTAGCTAAGATGCCTTTCTCGTGCGGCTTGCGAGATAGA